>CATZPU010000052.1 GCA_958422845.1 uncultured Lachnospiraceae bacterium
ATCGTACTCGGTATCATTGTCGGCTGTGTCATGCCGTCTCTGTGTGCGCATGCGCCGAACCTGCACAAAGGGTATGATCTGTACAGCGCAGGTCCGGTAGCAGGTCTGCTTGCATTCGTAGTATACTGTGTACTGTATCTGTCACCGGGGATCGAGGTTCCGACGAATACGAATCTTGGCGACGGTCACAGAATGTTTATCAACGTATTTTTCCTGATCGTATTCCTGCTTTGTCTGGCAGCGGGTTATCTGCTCGACCACAACGCGTTTGCAGATTACAAAAAGCTGTGGGCAAGTCACGGACATAAGACGGATTATACGGCAGTGTTCGGTATGCCCGCTACTTTGATCAACATGGGCGTATACGGTCTGTTTATCCTGTTGTACTACAATGTCGTACAGGGAATGGCTTACGTAGACGGCGATATTGTATTTACAGGTGCTAAATTTACGGGAGCTACGATGGGTGCGATCATGTGTATGTATGCGTTCGTTGCACAGGGCGCGCAGCCGCGCACCGTATTTCCGATCCAGATCGGTTATGCATTGGCATCTTTCCTTCCGTTCTTCGCATGTATGGCAGGCGTAGTGGATGCGCAGAAATGGACGCTGACGACGCAGGCGATCCTTGTAGGACTTTGCTTCTCAAGCGGACTCGCACCGGTTTCCGGTAAGTACGGCTTCTGGGCAGGCGTTCTTGCCGGAGCGCTTCATGCGATCCTCGTAATGAGCGTACCGCTGTTCCACGGCGGGTTCTGTCTGTACAATGGCGGCTTTACGGCAGGTATCGTGGCGATCGTGCTGATTCCGGTGCTTGACTGTTTCTTTGGAACAAAGGAAGAGCGTGCAGCCAGAAAGAAATAATAGAGAAGGGATAAAGTGTGCTCCATGGGCGGTTTATGAGATCGCGATGTGCGGAGCACACTTTTGTTTTGCCGCAAAGAGGGGAAAGTGCATTATTTCTGCGCTTTCTCAAGCGCTTCTGCAATCGCGGACAGGAGAATCTGCGAAGTATATTTGTTCTCCTGCGGACAAGTGATCCCTTCAAGCGACTGAGATGCAAGTATCTGCTCTGCAATGTGGTCGAAGGACGGCGTTACGAGCGGATAGGACGCGGCGGCGGCTTCATTCAGGTTCACGAGGCGGATCGCGTTGATGTGGTCATCGTCCACTGTCACTTCAATATCCGCGGCAGAGTCGCCAAGCGTTACCGTGCTCGTGTAAATGCCGGAGACATAGCCGGAAGCGCCTGCGGTCGTAATTTCGGAAGCATCTGTGACGGCAGCGTCGGCAGCGTCAGTGAAAACAGTGCCGGAAGTGTTTGCGGCAGCATTTTCAGATGCGTCTATGGCGGCACGCTCCGACTGACTCTGCGTAAGAGCGTTCGTTCCCTTTGATTTTCCGGTAAACATCAGTACGAGACAGACGATCAGCAGGATCGCAAGAAAGAGAAGAACGAGCGTGTAAATAAGCTCGCGCAGTTTAAAAACGAAGATTTTTGGTTTTTGATTCATGGCGTACTCCGGGAAGATTTTTTGATTTAATATATTCTATTTCAGATGGTCAGGCTTTATGATAAGATTTACAAAACAGACGCAGTCGTGATATGATTATTTTATGATGCAGAATTGTGGGAGTGTGAAGCACGAAACAATTCGTCAGGCATCTCTTGACTTTAACATCATTTTATGAATTTGGAGGAGAATTTATGGAAAACTACCTGATTACAACAGATAACATGACCGATCTGCCGGATTCCTATTTTGCACAGCACGGACTTTTGATGATGTCATTGACGTATCTTTTGGATGGCGTGACGTATACGACAGAAAATTCACTCTCCAGCGAAGAGTTCTACAGAAAAATGCGGGAAGGCTGTATGCCGACGACCTCTCAGGTCAATCCGGAAGAGGCGAAGGAACGGCTGCTTACATTCCTGCGGGTAAATAAAAATATTATACACATTGCGTTTTCAGGGGGCTTAAGCGGTACGTGCAACAGTGTGCGTCTGGCGGCGCAGGAGATCATGGAGGAACAGCCTGACTGCCGGATCACGGTGATCGATTCGCTTGCAGCGTCTATGGGCGAGGGACTGCTTGTACACAAGGCTCTGGAAAAGCAGGAGCAGGGAGCGACCTATGACGAGATGGTAAAGTGGCTTGAGACGTTTCGGTATCATGTCTGCCATAATTTTACTGTGGATGATCTGTTTCACCTGTACCGCGGCGGACGCGTATCGAAAACAGCGGCAGTGCTCGGCACGATGATCAATCTAAAACCGGTGCTCCATGTAGATGATGAAGGACGGCTGGTTCCGCTTTCCAAGGTACGCGGCAGGAAGAAATCACTGCACACGCTTGTCGACAATATGGAGAAGCAGATGGGGGCGTACCGCAGCGAAAACGACGTCGTATTTATCAGTCACGGAGACTGTTATGAAGACGCGCTTTACGTGCAGGAGCTTGTGCGAAAACGGTTTGGCATAGAAAAATTCCTCATCAATCCGGTGGGACCGACGATCGGCGCACATTCAGGTCCCGGCACGCTCGCATTATTTTTTATCGGAGAGAAGCGGTAAGCGGCGGGCGTAAGAGAAACTGACCGGAGAGGGACGGCAGGCAGAAGAGAAGCTGACCGGAGAGAGATGGCAGGCAGAAGAGAAACTGACCGGAGAGGGACGGCAGGCATAAGCGAAAATGACTGAAGAGAAACGGCAGGAGAAAGAGGAAGGACTGCCGTGGCGGGCGGAGTCGGGAGGGGGAGAAAGATGCAGGATAGTTTTGGGAAAAAGAAAAAAATAACGGCTGTTTTACTGATACTGCTTGCATTTTTCGCGGCTTTTGTAAACGCAGCGGCAGAGGATAAGGGCAGTCCGAAAGAACTGCGGCAGGGATTGGCGCAGGCGATCACAGGAACGCTTCGTCAGGCAGAACGGGCACAGGATGCGCAGGCGCCGTCTGTTTTTCGTGCAGCGCGCACAGGCGGCGTATACACAGGAGAGCGTTATGGAGATCAGCTTAAAGATCCCGCCGCCATTACTGTGTACCAGTCTCTCGTGTCATTTTACGTCAGTCAGGATGCCACCGGAGCGCTTGTAATCAGGTATCCTGAGCCGTTTCGTTTTTCTCTTTTGTATGAATGGAATGCTTCCAAAGAAAAATACGTACTGGAACCGGAGCAAAATGCCGGTTATATGGAAGTCCGGCAATTGATAGACACTGCGTTTCAGTCGGCGTTCGACGCATTTGCATACGATTATCCGCAGGTATTCTGGCTGCGCAGTTTCAGATACCGCGCGCCTATCTCCTATACCGAGACGAAAAACGGATATGACGGGGCAATATCGGAAATCACCCTGAATCCCGTTGAAACGTATGCAGGAGCGCAGGCGGAGCGGGGCATCTTCAAAAATGAAGTGACAGCGGCAGTCGGCGAGATACGTTCCAGACTTTTAGGTCAGACGGGCGGAGCGGCAAATACTGCGAAGGTGATCCATGATTACGTCTGTGAAGAGGCGGAATATACGGATGGCGTACCGTACGCACACAGCGCGGGCGGATTTTTCATGCACGACGGCAGGGTGGTCTGCGAGGGATACGCAAAGGCGTATAAAATACTGTGTCAGGCGTTCGGGATCAAATGTATCCTTGTGGTCGGAGATGCGAACGGAGCGCATATGTGGAATTATGTGTGCGTCGGCGGAAACTGGTATCTCGTTGACGCGACCTGGGACGATCAGCCGGAAAAGCTGTACGATACGTACTTTCTTGTCGGAAGCAATACGGCAGGATGGACGGACAGCGCGTCGGGCAATCTTACAGTAGGACAGGAGCGTATCCTGTATACAAATTTTTCAGGCTCAGAATCCTCTATGAATTTTGCGTATCCGAGACTTTCGGGAAGCAGACACCCCGTCGCATATCAGGGGCATGTGCATACATGGACAGAGACAGAAAAACGTGCGCCGACCTGTACGACGGACAGCTATACGAGATATAGCTGCTCCTGCGGCGAGCGCGGATATGAGCGTCTCAATAAGCTCGGTCACAGCTATAAAGAAGGCAGGTACGTGTATAATCACGATGCAACGTGTCTGAATAACGGAACGCAGACAGCCGTCTGTGACCGTGGCTGCGGCGCAAAAAGTTATACGGTCTATGCGGCAGGGACGAAGCTTGCCCCGACGATGAAGGTGACCGAAAAAAAGATACGTCTGCAAAAAGGAAAAAGCACAGGTCTGTTTCGGGTGACGGGACTTGGAAAAGGAGATTATGTCAGAAAATGGGAAACTTCTGATAAAAAAATCGTAACGGTATCAGGGAAGCGCGACGGCTCCTGCGTCATACGCGCAAAGAAAAGGACGGGAAAGGCAAAGCTGAAGATCACGCTCGCAAGCGGACTTTTTGCGGAGGTGCGCATAACGGTACAGTCAGAACCGGTAAAGACGGAAAAGATCTCCGGAATAAGAAAAAAGCTTATTTTGAAAGAAAAAGGAACGTACAGGCTTTCTCCGGTCTGTAAACCGTTTACGTCGCAGGAAAAAATAAAATATACATCGTCAAATAAAAAAATTGCATCTGTAAATGCAAAAGGAAAGATCAAAGCGAAGAAAAAAGGCAGGGCAGTTATTACGATAAGATCAGGAAAGAAAAAAGTGAGCTGCCGTGTGACAGTCAGATAGAAAAGACTGTAAATATTCAGCCGCAAAATTTTGTTCTTCTTTTTCCGCATAAAAAAAGTCAAAAAGTACATATTACTAACATAACGGTCCGGCTGTGAAGCGTTTCATAGCCGGAGCGGTAAATTACAGGAAGGAAAAAGGAGACGGAAGCTATGAAACACTGGAAAAAATACGCATTATGTATTGCCTGCGTCTGCTGTGTGGCTATGCTGACGGGATGCGGAAGCAACAATGACAGCGCTACGGAAAAAGAGACGAACGCGGCAATGACGGAAAACAGAACAGACGACAAGAATGGCAGCAAAAACGACAACAGGAAAGAGGACAATAAAGCACAGACAGACCGCATAGGAGAAAATACGGCGGATGACGGTGCGGCAGACGGCACCATAGCAGATGACAATACAGCAGACGGTACCATGCCGGATGGAAATACAACAGACGGCGCAGCAGATAACGGTATGGCTACAGAGAATATCGGAGACGTCAACGGCGTTACAGATGAGTCAAACGGCACAGACGGGGAAAATGACGTCATGGATAACAATGGAGATAACGAAAAAGGCGGCAGATTAGGAGACGCGGGAAGAGATATTGTGGACGGCGTCGGAGACGCAGGTAAGGATATCATCGACGGCGTGGAAGAGGGCGTTGATGAGCTTACGGGAAACGACACGAACAGCGACAAGAATGGCTGATCGTGAAAAAAATCTTAGCCGCGAGACAGCCGGATCGTTACAGAGCACTTAAGATGCGTGCAGGAGACACAGCGCTGCGTGCAGGATCATGCAGCGCGCCTGCGCATAGAAGAAAAAATCTGCAGACAGCAGAGCAGAAGCAGGAAACGCTGTGCATAACGCAGAGCGGCAGAATTGGAGAAGAGGAGGATGAAAATTGCGGTTTCGGCCATGTATTGACATACATAACGGAAAAGTAAAGCAGATCGTGGGCGGAAGCCTGAAAGATCAGGGAGATTTTGCGAGGGAAAATTTTGTATCAGAACAGGACGCATCGTTTTACGCAGCGCTTTACCGGAAGCAGAAGCTTTTGGGAGGTCATATCATCTTGCTGAATCAGGCGTCATCGCCGTATTACGAAGAGACAAAGCGGCAGGCGAAGCTTGCGCTGTCTGAGTATCCGGACGGAATGCAGATAGGGGGCGGCGTGACGGAGAAAAATGCTTGGGAATTTCTGGACGCAGGCGCTTCGCATGTGATCGTGACTTCCTATGCATTCAGGGACGGACAGATTTATTACGAGAATCTTGAAAAGCTCGTCAGGGAAGTTGGCAGGGAACGTCTCGTATTGGACTTAAGCTGTCGAAGGAAGGGCGACGCATATTATATTGTGACGGATCGCTGGCAGAAGTTTACGCAGGTGCGCCTTGACAGCCGTCTTCTGGATGAGCTGCATGGCTTTTGTGATGAGTTTCTCGTACATGCAGCCGATGTGGAAGGCAAGTCCGCAGGGATAGAGACAGAGGTTGCGTCCCTGCTTGGAGAATGGGGCAAATGTCCTGTTACATACGCGGGCGGCGTGGGAAGTTATGATGATCTGGAACTGCTTAGGCAGCTTGGAAGGAACCGCCTCGATGTAACGGTGGGAAGCGCGCTCGATCTGTTCGGAGGGGAATTGTCGTATCAGAAAGTGCTGAAGCTGTGTTCAGAGGAAGGGATATACGTGACGAGAAATTCTTAAGGAATGATAAATGTTACTGTGAAAAGAGTAAACAATAATGAATTTTTAGAAAACTTGGACAAGTTATCGAGTTTTTGTTGAAAAAAATTGAGCATGTGGTATAATAGGGATAAGTCGACAGACCGAATACAGGTAAAGGAGTTGAATTATATGAAATATACGATCAGCGGGAAAAATATCGAAGTGACAGAAGGTTTAAAATCAGCAGTTAAGGACAAGCTCGGTAAGCTTGAGCGGTATTTCACACCAGATACAGAGGTAGTCGTGACCTTAAGCGTTGAGAAAGAACGTCAGAAGATCGAGGTGACGATTCCGGTAAAGGGAAACATCATTCGTTCAGAACAGGTGAGCAATGATATGTATGTGTCTATCGATCTTGTAGAAGAGGTCATTGAGCGTCAGCTTCGCAAATATAAAGAAAAGATCATTGCAAGACATCAGGAGGGCGGCAATTTCAAGAAAGAATTTATCGAAAAAGAGACGGAGCCACTTGAAGAGGTTAAGATCATCCGTACAAAGCATTTTGACATGAAGCCGATGTATCCGGAGGATGCATGCGTACAGATGGAGCTTCTCGGACACAGCTTCTTCGTATTTAACAACGCCGAGACAGAGGAGATCAACGTCGTATACAAGAGAAAAGGAAATACGTACGGTCTGATGGAGCCGGAGTTTTAAAAGTAAATAAACTGTGAATACAAAAAGGACGGTTGGTCATAGCCAACCGTCCTTTAAACGTTCGATCTCCGCGTCGCTTAATGTTTTCTTGTATTTGAATGTTTCATTGCGAGGTATATTTTTCGTTCATAAAAAATTCAATTGTGTTACAGGCGTGAAAGTGATACAATAGGTAGGAAATTATGTTTGAAATGGAGATGCACAATGAAGTTAGTAGAAAAGATTTTCGGAACCCACAGTCAGCGTGAGCTGAAGATGATCATGCCGATCGTGGACAAGATAGAAAGTCTGCGCCCGCAGATGCAGGCTCTTTCGGAC
>CATZPU010000053.1 GCA_958422845.1 uncultured Lachnospiraceae bacterium
AGATTTGCGAGGAACGTAATTGTCGGAAGCGCATATACCTTTCCGTCAAATGAGCCCTGTTCGATCATTCCCGGAAGAATCTTCTCTTTTGTCTCTTCGCTCAGATACTCGTTGATCGGCAGCAGGTAACCTGCGTCAATATACGGCTTTACGAAGCTTCCACCGCTAAACATATATGCGATGTCAGGAGCTTCGCCTGCTGCGAATGCCGTTTTAATCTTTGTCTTATACTGCTCACCCGTCACGCCGTCCTGCTCGATCGTAACATTCGGATGCAGCTTGTGATATTCTTCTACGGACTCTTCAATAATCTGCTTTACCGGATCAGTATCCACTACCGACTGATGCCAGATTGTAAGTGTTACGTCCTCTTTTTCCTCTGCCTGTGCACAGATCATCATCTGTGATGCCATGGCCGCACACAACAGCAGACTTCCCAACTGTTTCATTCTTCTCTTCATTTCACGAACCTCCATTGCAAATATTTTTTATCTGGTATATGTATTATATAAAAGAAACCTTAAAAGATAAATTCAACCGCCTGTTCATTTCTTTCACTTATGCTTCATCTTTTCGTACAGTTTCACTATTTTGTCGCTGCAATTTCATTATTCAGTCAAAATAAGGCTGTTGTAAAATACTTTCCATTTTACAACAGCCCAAAATTCTTATATTTGTTCCAGTTTTCGATACTCTGTTACAGAATAGCTCGTCAGCTTCCGAAACCAGATACTCAAATAATGCGCGTCTACAATTCCGATATGTTCACCAATATCCCGATCCAGCATATCAGGTTCGTCTGTCAAAAGCTCCAGCATTTTCCAGTAACGCAGTGCTGACAAAACCTCGCTGTACGTTTTTCCTGTATATGATTTAAATAACCGGTTTAAAAAACTGGCACTTACTGCAAATCTATCAACCAAAAGCCCCACTCCCAGCTCAGGGTTCGACAAATTCTCTTTCAGATATGCGATAATCTTTCTCATCAGGCAGCCCTTTTCTTTTTTCTCTGCTACGGCGCGATCGATCATACAGTTCATAATCACATCCTGCATGCACCATTTGACATCGCAGTTGCATCTGCATAGATCAAGCTTTCGCTCAATATAACTGCTGTCATTTTGTACACCGCCCCTCTCACACAGATACTCATACATCTTTATAGCTTTGCTCCTTGAGGGTGTCTGTACCTGCCCGTAATGCATAAAAATCTTCTCCAACTCTGCATATGCCTGCCGCAGCTTTCCTTTTTTTACGTAATCTGCAAGCTGATCCCACTCAGAGGTATCCTCAGAACTATCTGACTCTCTGGCTATTCTTTTCATCTCCTCATGCTCGCGCTGCATATCGTTGAGAGCCTCTGCATACGCTGACGAGAGCCGCTCCCAGCCCTCATATACACCTGATACACCCATTTGAATGTGATAATCATATCTTTCTCCCATATGTCCGACAAACAACCGCAGACACTCTGCAAAAGAGTCCATATCTCCCCTGACAAGGACAACAATCCTCCCCCACAGGTCAATCACGGTATACAGACTCTTTTCCTCCTGAAAAAACGATGTCACCTCCTGATTGAGCCAACCGATTATCTCCGGCTTTTCCAGACTTTCATATACGGCAAGCACGCCTGCACGAAGCCCGAACTTTTTGTACTCCGCAGTATCTACGCCGTAATTTTGCAGATTCCTTTCTGTATTTTCCTCAGAAACGGCACAGATTAAAAGCTGCTTCAGATAAACCGCCAAAAGCAATGCCCTGTTTGCATTTCTCTCTTCAAGAATTTCTCTTCGTTCCTCGCGCTGCTCCCTCTCCTTTCGTATCTCCTGACTCACACTTTCCAACGCCGCATTCAACTCCTCCGTTTGTACCGGTTTCATCAAATAATCACAAACTCCTGCTTTTAAGCTGCGTCTTGCATATTCGAAATCATTGTAACCTGTTATGATGATAATTTTCACACCCGGAAGCCGTTCTCTGCACTGTTCGCTAAAACTGATTCCGTCCACCTCCGGCATACAAATATCACTGAGGATAATGTCCGGCTCCAGCACAGAAAGCTGCAAAAGTGCGCTCTTTGCATCTGCAAATTCTCCTACGATCTCCAGATCCAGCCGCTCTGCATCAAGCTTCATGCGGATCAATTTGCGGATCAATGTTTCGTCATCTACGATTATTACCTTTAACCTGCTCATTTTCTTTCTCTCTAAGCCCCTCTATACCGATAAATAAATGTATCTCCGACATTTCTTTTTTTCTGATCTGGTAAGAAAACTGGTCTCCGTACAACAGCCGGAGACGCTCAATTGTCCCGCGAAGCCCCAGACTCTTCCCTCGCTCCGGCTCTTTCTCGGATGCCAGTTCATCGAGTACATCTTCCGGAATACCGCGCCCGTTGTCCGCTACCAGAATATGCAGTCTTCCATCTGACAGCTCTGCTCTTGCGATAATCTCGCCAAAACGATCATTTTTCCTCACTCCATGCAGAAACGCATTTTCGACAAGCGGCTGAAGTGTAAGCTTGGGGAGCATAAAACCCCCGCAGGACTCGTCAATATCCGAAATATATCGGAATGCATTTTCAAAACGCACCTCCATAATATCAGCATAATCCTGCGCAATTTTAAATTCCTCAGCGACAGTAAGCAGCTCCTTGCCGCCGCTTACTGATTTTCGGTAAAAATCGCCAAGCCTTTCTACCAGCACACATACACTCTGCGAGTCTCCCATCATTGCAAGCGCCTGAATGGAATCCAGCGTATTATATAGAAAATGCGGTTTCATCTGTTCCTGTATCTCATTAAGTTCCACCTGACGGATGCGTCTTTGCTTATCTATTGTACTCTGAATCAGAAGCCGTATCTGTTCGACCATCTGATTATATTCATAAAACAGCACGCGGAATTCTGACAACAGCGGTTTGCTGTATATCATATCCGGTGAATTATCCTCGCTTCCCTTCATACAGTGAAGAAGCTGCTGGATCGGTCCTGTCAGCATTCTTGAGATAAGCGCAGCACAGATTAAGATAGTAATTCCTACTGACACAAGTGATACAATCACGAAATATGTAGTCTCATCTTTATTGATTCCCCGCTTGATCGGCATGTACCGTATCATTTTCCATCCGGTTTCACTGTTCTTTATCCCGCCCATCAGATACTGCTTCTTCTGAAGTGATGCGGTACTGCTCACATCTCCGCCCGCTTGTTCGATCTCCTCAGCCGCCTTTCGCAGCTCATCTTCTTCCACAAGATTTCCTCTTGAATAAACGGTTTCATTTTCTTCATTCAGTATGACAAGCTGCTCATCTTCTTCATCTATAATATTGGAAACAAGCTGATCGAATGCATTGTAGCTGATGTCCACTCCGACAATCCCAATACTGGAAAAACACTCCAGATCATTATATGATCGGACGAGAGAAAGCTGCCTGCGCTCCTCTTCTCCTTCCCTCACGATAACCGCGTACTCCCCGTATGGCTTGCGCAATTGTGTATACCGACTGCTCTCATCTTCTACAGAAATACTGGCGCTCTTGCCTACTGTCAGCTTCTGTCCCTTTTGATCTATAATCCAGATAGCTTCTATATAATCTGAAAACTGGAAGATCGTATAAATCTTATTCGTAACCTCCGCCTGCTTCGTCGGGCTCCAGAACAGATCACCCTGCCGCATCTGCTGCTGGATCGTATTATCAGCAAGCACCATTTTCGAATAATCATCCGCATTTTTAATAATAGTGGATAAAGAATTTTCAACAGAATGAAGTGTGCGCACATTCTCTTCCCCGATCACTCTGTTTTCATATTCACTGTAATATCCACTAAATATCATGGAATAAATTCCCAGAATTGCAAAGATTGTGATTGCCAGCAATATAATGATCTTGGAACTGAGCACATACTGCCTTTTCCGTTTCTTCTTTTCCATCACAGATTCTTAAGCCAGACCTCAGCCAGATCGATCCACGACTGACATTCCGCCTGTACGCACGTTCCTTCCATATTGTCTGTATGAGGCTTTGCAAGCGACAACCCGTGTACGCCTTTTTCATACATGTGAAACTCTGTAGGGATTCCCTGCCTGCGAAGCGCCATGGCAAACAGCAGGGAATTTTCCACCGGAACAGTGGTATCTTCATACGTGTGCCAGATAAACGTCCGCGGCACCTGCGCGCCTACATGCTTTTCCAGAGAAAACTCCTCCAACCGCTCCTCGCTCCACTGACTTCCTAACAGATTTTCAAAACTTCCCTGATGCCGGTACCGCTTATCCGCCGTAATAACCGGATAACACAGCATCAGACCATTCGGTTTAAGCGTCTCACAGGAAACTCCCGTCTTTTCTGCTATTTCGCTTCGGTTCCAATTCTCAGCGTAGCTTGCCGCCAGATGACCGCCTGCGGAAAATCCCATCACAACGATCTTGTCCTGCATGATATTCCACTCTTTCGCACGACTGCGAAGAAGAGCGACTGCCTGCGCCGCCTCCAGAAGCGCAGTCGGATACTCGGCAGGACGAACGGAGTAACGCAGCACTGCCGCATGTACGCCTGCACACATCAGGCGAAGAGCCACGCTCTCGGCCTCACGATCAGAAGTCATACAGTAACCCCCACCCGGACAGATCAGCACAAGCGGTCTTTTCTTTACCGGAATTTCTGCGGACTCATCCCAGATATACGTCACCAGTCTTGCGTATTCCAGAGAACCCTCCGCCTGAATTTTTATCGTTTCATGTATCATTTTTCTTTCTCCTTCGCAAAATCATTCTGTCAATATATATAAAACCAACACCGTGTTTTTATTTTATCAAAAAACATGCGAAATGGACAGACCTTTCTTTTGCGTGCAAAAATAAGAGCTATTTGATTTTTCTTTACAAATCAAATAGCTCTCTCAATGATATTCCAGAAGCTTCACTATATAACCTCTCTTTCTATTGATTTTGTTCAATCGAAAATATTTTTTCTATTGAACTGATTTTTGTTTTTTGAAGTTGTCTCTTCATTTGTGCCTTTATAATATCACTCTTATTCTCTTTTGTCAATATGTTTTTTATTATTTTATTTTCTATTTTATTATTTTCAGAATATTCTGAGGCGGCACAAAAATAGCCGCCCTGTCTGGTAAACTGTAGCGGCAATTTTTGTCAAAACATTTATTAGGCTAACCGTCTATCGGTAGCACTCTTTTTCTATCATCATATTACCATGCTTTAATAGAAATGTCAAAATTTTTCTTTATATTAAGCGTCACCAAGCTCCACCAGCTTCTGCATCTCATCCCAAAGCCCGTCAAGACATTCGAGCGTCTTTTTGTAGACCGCATACTTACGGTCGTAAATGTCTGCCAGTTCCGGATTCGGCGCAATTGCGCGGCCAACGACTGTCATATGCCCGATCGCGTCCTCCATAGACGCATAAGCCCCTGTCGCTGATGCTGCTGCAATAGCGCAGCCAAGCGCTCCTGCTTCCTCAGCCTCAACCGTCTCGATCGGAAGCTTCATTACATCGGCAAACATCTGCGCCCATACAGCGGACTTTGCCGCTCCTCCGGAAAGACGGATCGCACGCGGCTTCTGCTCCATCGTTGCCAGAAGTTTTTCCAGATGGTATCTGTGGCAGAATGCGATTCCCTCGTAAACGCTTCTTGCCATATGCTTTCTCGTATGAGATACATTCAGTCCGACAAAGCTTGCCTTTGCGTTCGGATGCACGTTTGACGCCATCAAAAACGGAAGGAATACCGGCACAAATGTCTGTGGCGATATTTCGCTTACCCACTCATTGACTACCTCATAAACGCTCTTTCCGGCTGCCTTCGCTTCCTTTTTCACCTCCGGCAGAAGCTGGCTGACGAACCACTCATTATTACCTGCCGATGTAGCGCTCGATTCCTCGATCAGATAATACTGCGGCAGCGCAAACAGGGAATTCATCTGTACTCTTCCGTCTACTACCGCTTCTTCGCGGATATATTCGTTGATCGACCACGTTCCTGCGATCATACAGATCAGATCAGGATAGATCACGCCGGATGCGATCGCACACGCGTTGATGTCGAAAAAGCCGCCCACTACAGGCGTACCTTCTTTCAGTCCGCATTTTTTTGCAGCTTCTTTTGTCACATAGCCAGCTATTTCATCTGCCCTGCAAAGCGGCGGAAGCGCGCTCTCCATCTCTTCGATACCGAACAGACGCAGAAGCTCCGGATCATAATCGCGCGTTTTCAGATTCATAAAGTGCGCGCCTGAATAGTCCGTGATCTCTGCCCTCGCCTCGCCTGTCAGGCGAAAACGAACGTAGTCCTTACATTCAAAGACGTATTTGATATTCTTATAATTTTCCGGCTCATGCTCTTTTAACCACGCCAAAAGAGCTACCGGCTGACAGTTCATCAGATGCTGGCACGAACGCTCAAATGCCTTTTCCTCCGTCCCGTCTGCTTTCCATCGCTCCACATAGCGGTAAGCGCGGTTATCTGTTGAAATAATACCGTTGCGTGCAGGCTTATCGTCCTTCCCCCAGAGATACAGTCCCTTTCCATGACCGCAGACACCGATTCCGGCAACATCTTCTGCCGAAATTCCTGTCTCTTCCAGTACGCCGCGCACGACCTTACAGTTTGCGTCCCACATTTCTTCCATATCGCGTTCAACAAACTCCGGACGCGGCGTAAGCGCTTCTGTCGCTACGCTGCAGCATCCAAGCTGCTTTCCTGCATGATCAAAAATGGCTGCTTTCGTCGTTGTGCCGCCATTATCCAAGCCTATATAATATTTCATAAATTCCTCCTTATCCTCCAAAAACCTGTCCGGTCAAACCGCTTCTCGTTTCTTTATTAAAGCTTAATTTCTCCGCTGCCGGTCACTGTCTGCGCATTTCTGTCACGTAACTGTTCAGTACCTTCACAGTCTTGGCAGCAAGTGCTTCGACCTGTTCTGAATAGTTACTCTGTCACAGTAGTATGTCGTATGCGAATGGGGCAGCGCAGACAATACAAGATCTTTCTTTCCTGTATTCTCCGCCCCAGCCCCTTATTCAGCATACCATTATTTTATTCGTTTTTGTATACTCAAAATA
>CATZPU010000054.1 GCA_958422845.1 uncultured Lachnospiraceae bacterium
GAAACCAACGGAAGCGCCGACGGAGAAACCGACAGAGAAACCAACAGAAGCGCCAACGGAGGCACCGACAGAGAAACCAACGGAAAAGCCGACAGAAGCGCCGACGGAGAAACCGACAGAGACGCAGGCTTCGTCGGAGAGCGGCGATTCGGAAAAGAAAGATTCTGCAAAAAAGAAGAAACAAAAAGAGAAAAAACGCTCCAAGAGAAAAAATGACGGAGAGAAGCTGAGTGCTTCCGGTATCACGGCAGGGCTTGGCAGCGCGCTTGATTATCTGTTTGCGGCTCAGACAGTCGGAGGACCGCAGCAGGCGTTTGAGAATCAGAAGATAGCCGAGGGTAGCGAGGGAGCTTCCATCGTATCTTCCCTGAAAGGATTTTCTAAAAAACTGGCGAATGCACAGTCCTCCTCTGATGTAGGGATCATCAACGTCTATGCGGACAAGGACGGAAAGCTGGACGAAGCACAGCTTACAGAGAAATTCGAGGATCGCAGGATCGATGTAGAAAAGAAGTATTACGTAGTTAATGTGATCGCGTATTCCGCAGATCAGAATCTGACATTTTCAGGCTATGAGCTTGTAAGAGGCGGGGCTCCGGTCGTTTACGAGGAAGAGACCAAGCCGGGAGATGTGCTGTACAATTTTGCTGCGCTTGAGGATGGAGAATTTGTCGGCTATAAGGGCACAGCGACATTGACAGGCAGCGCTCTTTCCGGTACGTATCTTGCGCCGGAAGCGACGGTGGAGGTAAATGGCGATCTGTCAGGAGCCGTCTATGCGGACAGTATCAAGGTGGCAGAGAGTGTGGATGAGCTTTTGCATATCGCGTTTGCTACGATGCGCACGCCGAATGGCACAGAGGCGCAGACCGAAGCGACAACGGAGTCCGAAACGGAAGCCTTAACAGAAGAAACGGCGCAGACCGAAACGGAAGCCTTGACAGAAGAGACAGCGCAGACCGAAACGGAAGCCCTGACGGAAGATCCGGCAGAATCCGAAACAGAGATTCAGACGGAAGAAATAACAGAGAATCAGACGGAGACAGCAACAGAGTCCGATACAGAGGTACAAACGGAAGAAGTAACGGAGTCGGAGACAGAAGTAACGGCAGAGTCTGATACAGAAGCTGCGACGGAAGAAGCAGCGGAGTCTGAAACAGAAGTATGGACAGAAGAAGCAGCGGAGTTTGAAACAGAGGTACAGACGGAAGCGATAACGGAGTCTGGGACAGAGAATCAGACAGAAGCACAGACGGAAGTGATTGACGAGTCGTCCGGAGCAGCGGCTCCTGAATATTTCAGTAAGGATGCTATTTACTACTCAGCACAGAGCGCCAATCTGAAGCTTAAGCTCGCCGATGCAAAGAACACAGCGCTTACAAGCGGTAAGGTCGCGGTAAAGGCGGCGGCAGATATTCTGAATAAAGACAACACGGTTCATGTGAAAAAAGATGCAGAGATCGTTCCGGCGACGGATGCGTACGTAAATGCAGCGGATGTCGGCAGATTTTTGCAGAAGAACGGAAGCTATTATATGGAAATTTCATCGCTTCCGGCAGGTTACCTTGCAGTGCCGCGTATTTATTTTGCAGTAAATGAGGCAGGGGAGGTTTCTTTCGGCGCAGGAGAATCGGTGGAGGTATCAGGCGATACAGCGACGATCAGGCTGTACAAGGATGCCGAAAGCCTTAAGGGTACGGCAGTATTGCAGACAGTTAAGGCAGCGGCAGACGGAACGCCGACCGCCGATCCCGTGAAAGATGCAGTCTTTGTAGTGAAGGATAATAAGGGAGCGATCGTGCGCGACGCATCGGGAAATCCATACTATATCCATTATGCGGGCAGTCCGGTGATTCTTTCCGGTCTGGCAGCAGGCACGTATATCCTGTCGCAGCTTCGCACCGAAGCAGGCTATGTGATCGCAGCGGATCAGGGATTTGAGGTAAAGGCGGATCAAAAGACGCAGATCACGGTAATGAATATGCCGACTCAGGCAGGCGGAGCAAAGAAGCTTGAGGTCTATGCAGAAGCATCATACGGCGGAGTATTGCTGACGGCAGATCAGAAAGTCGGGACAGACTATTATCTGGCAATGTTTGAGGATGCCGCCGGAACGAAGCGTGTCAGCGCAGTGACGCCTGTTATCTTCACGCCGGATCAGCAAAAGAGCAGCGCTTTGGTATTTACAGACTACGACAAGGTATCGGGAAGCGCGGCGGCGCCGACCTCTTACTATGTGCTTGCAGTCAATGAGTACGGCGAGACGGTACAGGATGCGGACGGAGCGGCAGCATTCGGACCGCTTGAGGTAAAAGCGGCAGATACGCAGGCTGTATTTCGCTATGATTATAAGGAAGGTTCATTCCCGTCCGGCAGTTTCTACTATATGGCGGACGTAGAGGTAACAAAGCAGGTCAAAAATGAGGATGACAGCGACCGCGCAACCGCAGAGGTATTTTATGCGAAGCTGTACGAAGATGAGGCGCAAAAGACTCCGATCGCAGACTTTACGTTTGCGATGAATGGGCAGAGTACAGTATCTGTGAAAGCATCTGTAAAGGTGACGGAGGCGGAAGCCGTGTATTACCTTGCGGAAACAGATCAGAAGGGTGCTGTGATCGATGCGGAATCAGAAGAATTCCCATACGCAGTGCGGTATCTGAAGCCGGATCAGAGCGAGACCGATCAGAGCGTGACGATACGCTGTGAGCAGGAGGGTACGACAGGTACGGCGAAGGTGACGAAAGCAGTCATCGAGAACCGCATGAAGTCCTCAAAGGTAATCGTACAGGTCGTTGATGCGGACGGCAAGGCGATCGCAGGAGTGAGACTGATTCTGAAAAATGCGAAGGGACAGCGGATCTCCGTCAATAATACCTCGATCTATACCTCCGGCAAGAAGGAGCTTGTGATCACGGGACTGACAGCAGGAGAGACGTATCTTCTCTCAGAGATCGAAGCGCCAAAGGGCTACCTGCCTGCGGAAGATGTGGAATTCACGGTAAAAGGCGCAGATACGACAGCCGTTACACTTAAGCATAAGGTAAAACCGTCGGCTTCCAATCATAGTATCAAGGTAGAACAGCACGTATATGCAGGCAGCCATCAGGTGTATGCACACAAAAAGGCAACGTTCTACGTAGCGCTGTTTTCGGATGAGGCTCTTACGAGAAAAGTAAGCGACGTACAGGTAATTACAATGTCCGGTCTTACCGGAAAGACAGAATTTAAGCACTTAAAGAGCGGAGCAGTCTATTATGTGGCACGTACCGACCAGTATGGAATACCGCTTACGAAGAAGAGCTTCACGACGCAGTACTCCGATGGAGGAAGAGTTGAGATCTCGGAAAAAACGCATACAGTCACGATCAGAGATACGTACAAGTCTCTGCCGTCAGGCTATCGCTACACCGCGCTTCTGACGCTTACAAAGCGTGTTGAGGATGCGTCGGGACAGCCGATGAATGTCAATGGCACATTTTATGCGGGTATTTTCCGAAAAGCTGATTTCAGCGATACGCCGACGATCGTACCGCTTACGTTGAAAAATACGTCCTCTGCAAGTGCGAAGAGAAGAATACTGCTCTCCGGCAATAAGGATGTGACGTATTATATCGCTGAGGTAGACAAGAACGGCAATCTCCTGACTACATCAGACCAGTTCCAGTACGATATTTCCATCGACGCACAGAAAGTACAGCTTACGAAGAGCGACAACAAGACGGTCACGATCACGAACAGACAGGTAGCAAAGGATGATTCCAAGGTGACGCTGTACCTGACGAAGCGCGTGTATGAGGGTACGCAGCAGAAGGCGGTAAACGAGACTTTCTATGCGGGACTGTTCAAGGATTCCTCGTTTACGAAGCTTTATACAAAGCCGATCCCATTGCAGCTTAAAGATAAGAGCGAGGTGACGCTGAAGCTTTCGCTGAATCTTGGCAAATCAAAGGATGCGACGATCTATGTAGCTGAGGTCGATAAGGACGGCAATGTGATCACGGCTCCGAAACAGCAGGAGTTTGGATATGAGGTCAAGATGATCAATTCAACGGCGTCGTTTACGAAAGACCGCCGTGAGGTTCAGACTGTTTTGCTCAATTCCGTATACGGAACGGCTGCGCCGGAGGATTGGGATGATATTTTCGATCAGAACGGAAATGATTTTGGCGGCTTCGGCGGAGGCGGTTTTGGAGGCTCCGGAGCGATCTCAGGAAACGGAGAGGCATCCTCCTCGACAGCGGCAGTCGGAACAGGAGACGGCACGCCGATCGGATTCTTCCTTGTGCTTCTTGCAGCTTCGGCGGTGCTCTTAGGAGCAGGAGCGATCTACTTCAAAAAGAGACGCAAATAACGAAATATGAGTTGATGAGTGGACATTTCTGCCGCCGTGTGTATTTTTGACACACGGCGGTTTGCGTTCTGGAAGCTATTGTATTTAGGAGGGAGCAGCAAGTATATGAAAAGAATATTACTTTGTGTCACGATCATACTTCTTTTAGGAGCCGGTTTTCATTCAAATGCTGATTCTATAGATTTTGCATCAGAAAATCAAACAGAATCCGGCAAAGGAAAGACGACTTTTACAAAAGAGGAATTACTGGAGGATTACGATCAGCTTTGGAAAGACCTCAAAATAAACTATCCTTTTTTCCCTGTTCTTAAAGAAGAGGGGATCGATCTGGAACAGGTGTATCAAAAAGGACGGGAACAGATAGAGAGCCGTGTTTCTGATCTGAACGGATTTCTGTATGTTTTGAAATCTGCCTTTTGGGAAATGCAGAACTTTGCACATCTGCAGATTTTAAGTAATCAGGCGATAGAGTCAATTAAGCTCGGTTACGAAAATGAGGAGAAGTACCGCGAACAGGGTTCCCCATGGCTTCAGATCATTCACAAGCCGCAGGTTGAAACAACGTATGCGCAGAATGAGATGCGGACACTGCTGCCGGATGCAGAGACAGATATTCCTGTAGACGCGGATTATCTGGCTGAGAGCGAGACGCTGTATTTTCATTTTAAAACCTTTGGAATGTCTATTGTTGAACGTGACCGCCATGTAATACGTGATTATGTAGCAGCGCTTGGGGATGTTCCCATCAAGCATATTATTTTTGATATAACGGGAAATCCGGGTGGCAGTACCGCTTACTGGCAGGATGATATCGTTGCTCTGTTTCCGGGGGAGTATACATATGAGCAGACTGTTTTTTATAATGATACGCCGCTGAATCAGTTTTTCTATAAGGATGTTCTTGACTATACTCCGATTTCCGAGTTTCCGGCAGGCTCTGATCTGCCCGATTTCGTAGAACAGCTTCAATTATCCTATTTTACAACATTGGAAGAATCCGCAGGTCAAAGCGAAGACGCTCTGGTGCCGGAGCTTTCCGATGCAAAGCGGTGGGTTCTGATCGATCAGATATGTTATTCGGCAAGTGATCAATTCGCTCATTTCTGCAAAGAAACCGGATGGGCGACGCTTGTAGGAACAGCAACGAAAGGGGACGGGGCATTCGGTTTTAATTGTGCAATGTTCGATTTAAAGAATACGGGGCTTCTTATTTATTTTTCTACTGTGACAGCTGACAATTCGGACGGAACATTAAATACGAAAAGAGGTACAGCGCCTGATATATTCGTTAAAGGAGGAGAAAGACCGCTCGATGCCTGCATTCGTATGATAAAAGCGGAAGAGGAAAATTAGACACGAAGAGATATATAAATATGAAAAGAAACCAGCGCGGAGACGGGCTGGTTTCTTTATGGGAAAATTAACAACTGCTAATCTGCACGGCTAGGAGCGCTTACGGGTTTAACCGTAATATATTTCTGATTTCTACTATTTGGTTTATCAGGGATCGTCATTTTAAGTGCTCCGCAATCAAGTAAAGGTCGCATATATTTTTGAGTGAAGTTTTTTGTGTTTTTATATCCGCATTGTTTTGCAATTTCAGATTTTGAATGAGGAATCAGGCAAAAGGTAAGGATTTCATCAAAAATAGTAACTTGAGTCTTAACTTGGGTCTTAACTTGGGTCTTAACTTGAGTCTTTTCATGAGGTCCAACTTTTTCAACAGCAACAGGCATCAATGGAATGATGGTACGAAATACATCGGCCTCTATAAATTCTGGTGTTCCGCCGGAATAGAGCTGCGTATATTTATAGGTATTTCTCATTCCCGACCCCAGTTCATCAGCCAGACCGATTTCTCTAAATACTTTTGAAATAGGCGGGTTTTTGGCATAGGGTTGGAATGAGGATAATTGCAGCATCCCATGACCGTGAGAACGATTTGCATTTTCTGTATATAGGCGGTCTTTCTCTATGACAAATTTAGCTACATATCCGCTGGAATAGTCTCGGTGTGCCAGACTATTTGAGAAAATTTCTCGTAGAATATGGTCTCGGGCACTAATACTATGAATTCCTTCCTGAATAAAAGGATCGCTCAAGTGTTTTTGCCCAAAAACAATTAAACGGTCATAAGTTTCTAACAGGTTCTGCTTGTAGGAACTTGAATAACCAAAACAGTGCGTTCATCCACCACATATGTTTCTGGCTGTAGATAAAGAGGTGGATTGATTTTTTGTCCATTGTTTATAGAAGTTACAAAGTCTTTTTTTATTCGGTCTATCGCATCAGGAGAAATCCCTAAAATTTCCCCACTATCTTTTACGCCCATAATAATGATTCCACCGTCACGATTAGAGAAAGCACAAACGGTATCATACACGTCTTTTGTAATATCGTTTGTGGATTTTTTAAATTCCACACGGATATTTTCTCCGCCGTGTATAAGGTTCAGAAGTTCGGCTTCTGTCATAGGAGCAACAGCCTCCTTTCAGTTAAGTTTTATTCTTTATCATATGGGATTTTACAGATACTATCAAGGTTTGCGCACTTATTTTTATATAAAGTGTGTTTTACTAAGCGAAAGAAAAAAGAAAGAAAACGTAGCTGCCTGTTTTCGGAGAGTCTTATGTATTCGGTATGACAAGGGGGTGTTGCAAAATACATCCGGCGGTACCCTTTCGGGTGATTTTCCTCCGAA
>CATZPU010000055.1 GCA_958422845.1 uncultured Lachnospiraceae bacterium
CGTACGCCGACACTACTGTAATTGCGCCTGATACGAACCAGAGTCGGGAGGTGACGTTTACCGTACAGCCCGATACGCAGGATGTATGGATTCAGGAAAGCGGCGGAACATGGCGCACAAAACAGGATTATACCTGTAGTTCTTCCCAGCCGGAGCGTGTAGTTTCTGCGGTCAAGACGCTCGGACCGGAAGCGCCCAAAGGTGTATCTATTGTTGAAAATGAGCCGGAAAATCCGTGTTCTTCTTTCTTTTTCAGGGCAACAGATCAGGCGTACCGCGAGATCGCGCGGGACGGTATTTTGATAAGCGCTGTCGTTACCGTGTCGGTGCAGGAGTATGGAGGATGGTGGTACGTGCCGCAGAGCGGTATGGGAAAATGGCAGGCGATCACTTACCTTGCATTGGAAGCCCTGACGCAAATGCAGCAGCCAAGAGTGACGGCGAGCGCATCTGCCTCTTATTTTGATGTCAGATTAAGAAAAAAAGATGCCAAGAACGGTAATGTACTGCAAGAAGCTGTGTATGGTCTGTACCGTGATGCGCTTTGTAATTCGCTTGTGGCGCAGTTTCCGAAGACGGGAAAAAACGGGGAGGCAGCTCTGGAACAGATTTTACGTGAACAGGATACGTATTATGTGAGAGAGATCACACCGCCGACAGGCTATTGTGCAGACACCAGAGTATATCCCGTTTCTTCTTCGCAGCCTGTAGTCGAGATAGAGCTGTGGGATCAGGTACAGACGGCAGAGATCATATTGAAAAAAATTGACAGCGAGACGGGAAAACCGGACGGTCAGGGAGATGCGACGCTTGAAGGGGCACAGTACGGTCTGTATGCACGGGAAGATATCGTACATCCGGATGGGGTGACGGGCGTGCTGTTTCGTAAGGGAGAGCAGGCTGCTCTTTTGCAGACGGACAAAAATGGCGGCGCATCTGTGCAGGGCTTATATCCGGGGCGGTATTATCTAAAGGAGATCGCAGCGCCTGCCGGATACGTGCAGGATACGCAGGAGCATGAGGTAGATATTCCGTATGAAGGCGGTACGTCTGCTGTGATCAGCAGGGAGGTGATTTTGAAGGAGCAGGTGAAAAAACAGCCGTTTCAGCTGCTCAAGCGGTCAGATCAGGGTAACGAAAATCCGCAGGCTCTTCCGGGTGCAGGATTTACGGCATGGCTTGTCTCGAAGCTTTCGCAGGGATATGATACTACAGGAATTGCGCCGGAGATAATCGGAGCAAAAGGTGAGACAGAGCTGTTTACAGATGAAAAGGGATATTTGCGTACGATTCCATTGCCGTACGGAACTTATCTCGTGCGTGAGACAACAGTACCCGCCGATCACAAGCCGGTAGAGGATTTTTTGGTCGTGATCTCGGAGCATCGTCCGGACGAGCCGCAGCCGTGGATCGTACTGCTCGATAAGAGCCTGATGGCTCGCTTGAAGATCGTGAAGAAGGATGCAAAGACAGGAAATCCCGTGCTGAGGAAGGGAGCGGAGTTTGTAGTGACAGACCGCAGGACGGGAGAACGTGTGGAACAGACAACGTCCTATCCGGAGAATAAGGTTCACACATCGTATTTTACGAACGAAGAAGGCTTTCTGATGCTGCCGCAGGAGCTTCCGCCCGGAGAGTACCGGATCGAAGAGATCACCGCGCCGGAGGGTTACATCAGGAATCCTCAGCCAATCGATTTTGAAATACATGAGGACTCCGCATTTTTGACAGATGTGGAAACGGGAAGTTTGATTGTGGAAAAAGAGTGCTTAAATGAGCCGGTAAGTGGAAAAATAGAGATTAAAAAGTCAGGAGAGCTTTTGCAGGCGTTTGAAAATGATTTTTTATATGAAAAAACAGCATTATCCGGCGTGGCATTTGAGATCGTGGCGGCAGAGGATATTTTAAATTCAGAAAATACGGTCATTCTTAAAAAAGGAACAGTCGCAGGGGAGCTGGTGACTGACGAAGAGGGGCGTGCGGTTTCGGAGGAACTTCCGCTTGGCGCATATCTTGTCAGAGAAAAAGAAACGCCGCACGGTTTTGTGACAGATGAAAAAGGTATTGAGGTACGTCTGGAATATCAGGATCAGGAAACGCCGCTTGTCACGGCTGCGGTCGAGTACGAGAATGTAAGACAGTCGCTGCGCATAAAATTGCTTAAGACCGATCGGGAAACGCAAAAGCCGCTTGCAGGCGCGAAGTTTGCATTATACACGAAAGAAGCGGTCAAAAATATGCGGCAGGAGATCGTTGTTCTAGCAGATACGATGATCGCAGAATGTGTGACGGATGAGAATGGAGAGGGAAGCTTTGCTGTCGATCTGCCGCACGGTCTGTATTATGTCAGGGAAGAAAGTGCTCCGGCAGGGTACGTCAATGAGCATGAGATTCGAGAGGTGGATCTGCGGGATTGGGATGGCGGCACGGTACAGGTAGAAAAGAAGCTCCTGTTCGGAAATAACAGTACATGGGTGGAAATAAGTAAGACGGATATTACAGGCGGTGCAGAGATCTCAGGCGCGAACCTTGAGATCCGTGACGAAAACGGTGAGATCGTCGATCAGTGGGTATCGGGAGAGCAGCCGCATATGATACGCGGACTTGAAGAGGGCAGGACGTATACGCTGACAGAGACGCGGGCGCCAAAAGGTTATGTTCTTGCAGAGACGATCACATTCACTGTCAAAAATACGGGAGAGGTGCAGCGGGTAGAAATGCAGGACGCCCGTACACAGGGATAGCTTCTCATTGAAAAGAAAGACAAGAAAACTGGAAAAGCTCTGGAGGGAGCTGTATTTGAGCTGCGGACAGAGGCAGGAGAGCTTATAGAAAAGCTGATAACAGATCAGGGAGGTACGGCAAAGAGCGGTCTGTTGGAGATCGGAGTTTTTGAGAGGGGTATCTATACAGAAGCGATTACTTATGTATTGCAGGAAATCGAGGCTCCAAAGGGTTATCTTTCGGATGAGACGAAGTATACCATTACATTCCCGTATACAGAAGGAAAAGAGCCTGTCGTTGAAGTAAGGCAGGAAGTCTTAAATGAGGAAGTACCTCCGGAGGAAACAGAACCTCCTACAGAAACACCTCCAAAAGAAACACCGCCTTCTCCGCAGACAGGCGATGAGACGAATATAGCAGGAGCAGTGACGGGGCTTGCGCTTTCAGCAGGACTTGCCGTGCTCATCGTAAGAGTACGAAAGAAACGAAAAGATGAAATTCACTAATATTTAAGGATTGGTTTTCGCATTATCCGGCAAAATGACTGGATTGCCAGAGCAAGATGTGGTATAAAGAAGGGGAACCGTTTGAAGTCGGTTTTTGACGTACCAAAGAATGCAGGAGGCAGAAAGTCGTGGAAAATATATTTGAATTTTTTGAAGAACCGCAGTACGTAAAAATTCTGGAAACAAGGAAAAAATATCAGGATCTGATGAACAGATACCGCTGTGCGATCATGGAGGTAGAGACAAAGCTTAATGTACTCAATCTGGAGTTTTCCCTTCACTATGACAGAAATCCGTTTGAATCCATTGAGAGCAGACTGAAGTCGCCGCGAAGCATCATCGGGAAGCTGAAAAAGAAAGGAATACCGCTTGATGAAACGACTCTGGCAGAAAGCATATCGGAGAATCTGTATGATGTAGCCGGACTGCGCGTGATCTGCGCTTTTCAGGAGGATATTTATCATCTGGCAGATCTGCTCGTACAGCAGGATGATATTACGCTGATACGGACGAAGGATTATATCAAGAATCCAAAGCCGAACGGATATCGGAGCCTTCATCTGATCCTTGAGATCCCGATCTTTTTAAAAGAGGGAAAGACGATGATGAAGGTGGAGGTTCAGTTCCGCACGATCGCGATGGATTTCTGGGCGAGCGTCGACCACAGACTGCGGTATAAAAAGGATCTTCCGAATGAGGCGGAGATCTTAGAAAAGCTGCGTCGATGCGCGACGGTGATCGCAGGGCTTGACGAGGAGATGCAGCAGATCCGTACAATGATCGAGGAGAGCGAGAAAGAATCCGGTCAGGAAAAGGACGAATCGAAAAAGGAGTAGCAGAAGGAAGCAGGCGAAGCGCAAGAAGAGTAGTAGAAGGAAACAGGCGAAGCGCAAGAAGAGTAGTAGAAGGAAACGGACAAATCGCGAGAAAAGTAGGATACGAAAGCGGGCGAGTCGAAAAGACCCGTATAAAAGGGAGCAGAGCAGACAGGGTATTTCATGTGTTTTCTGCTCCTTTTGTTGTTGGTAAATATCTCACGGCGCTAATATACTCTTTTCTATCCCTGCAATCTGTGGTACAATATTAACGTTAGACAGCTATTTTGTACGCAGTAAACAGGAGTATACGGATAGCTGCGGCGTTAGGAACCGCAATGTATGGCGTGGCAGGTGGAAAATTTGCATCTGCTTTGCCTGTTACAGAAGGAATGGAGATACTATGAAGAAAAATAAGACTGGCAACAAGGCTCAGATCAAATACAGCGGCAGCCTGATGCATCACTGGTACTGGTGCGTGCTGCTTATACTCTTTCTGCTGCTTCTCACAGCGGCGGTGCTGTATGTGGATACGTTTGCCGGAGTGATCGTCGGAGGCTTTACAGTGGCGATATTTTTATCTCTGCTGCTGCTTGATGCATATTTTAAGCCACGCGTGCTGATCGAGCTGCTTGACTTTGCGCATAAGTTCAGCGGCGTTGAGAAGGCTATGCTCAAAAGCTTCATTATTCCCTACGGGATCGTGCAGACAGACGGAAAGATATTATGGATGAATGATATGCTGATGGGGCTTGTCGGAAAGAATGAGCACTATCACAAGAATATTTCCGCGCTGTTTCCGCAGATGAATCCGTCCCAGTTTCCGCTTGGCGAGGAATCGCGCAGCGCTGAGATCTGGCATGAGGGGAAGCTGTACCGCGTGGATATGAAAAAGATCGCGCTTGAAGAGCTTGTGGACGGACTGGACGGAGTAGAGCGGCTGACAGAAGAGTGCTACGTGATCGCGCTTTACTTTTTCGACGTTACGGAGCTGGCGCAGTTCAAGAAAGAGAATTATGAGCAGAAGCCGGTCGTCGGGCTTTTGTACATGGATAATTACGATGAAGTCATGGACAGTGTCGAGGATGTCAGACGCTCCATGCTGGAAGCGCTTGTCGACCGTAGGATCACGAAGTATGTATCTACTGTCGGCGGTCTGATCAAAAAGCTTGAGAAGGATAAGTATATCCTCGTTGTAAAACGCAAAGATCTCGAGACGATGGAGGCGGATCGCTTTTCCGTGCTTGAGGATGTAAAGACAGTAAATATCGGCAATACGATCAATATGACAGTGAGTATCGGTATCGGTATGAACTGCGGCGATTATGCGAAAAACTACGAAGCGGCCAGAGTGGCGATCGAGATGGCTCTTGCGCGAGGCGGCGATCAGGCAGTTGTCAAAGAGCAGGAGAAGATGTCGTTTTTCGGCGGAAAGACGCAGCGTGCGGAGCGCAATACGAGAGTGCGTGCGCGCGTAAAAGCACAGGCGCTGCGTGAGCTGATCAGTACGCGGGAACGCGTAATGGTCATGGGACATAAGATGACGGACATCGATTCGTTCGGCGCATGTATCGGTGTCTGCCGTGCGGCAAAGCAGGTAGGCAAGCCGGTCCATATCGTGCTTGGCGATATAAACAGCAATATCAGACCGTGGATCAGTCTGCTTGAGGCAGGAGGCGGATATGAAGAGAAGTGCTTCTTGACGCATGAGCAGGCGATCGAGATGACGAATCAGAATACGGCGGTGATCGTCGTGGACACGAACCGTCCGAGCATGACAGAGTGCGAGCAGCTTTTGTATCTGACAAGAACAATCGTTGTACTGGATCATCACAGACAGGGAACGGAAAAGATAGAGAACGCTTCGCTTTCTTATATTGAACCGTCCGCGTCCTCTGCGTGTGAGATGATCTCCGAGATCTTGCAGTATTACGACGACGGAATCAAGCTGAAGCCGGGAGAAGCAGACTGTATTTACGCGGGAATTATCGTGGATACGAATAATTTTGTGGCAAAGACAGGCATGCGTACCTTTGAGGCGGCGGCGTTCCTGCGCAGAAACGGCGCAGATATGACGCGGGTAAGAAAAGCCTTCCGCAATGATATGGATACGTACAAGGCAAGAGCAGAAGCGGTACGTCATGCGGAGGCGTTCATGGGCTGCTATGCGATCAGCGTTTGTCCGAGCGCGAATCTTGAAAATCCTACAGTCGTAGGGGCGCAGGCAGCGAATGAGCTGCTTAATATCGTAGGCGTAAAGGCGTCCTTTGTGCTGACAGATTATAATAATACCATTTATATCAGTGCGCGTGCCATTGACGAGGTGAACGTCCAGATCATCATGGAGCGGCTTGGCGGCGGCGGGCATATGAATATTGCGGGCGCACAGCTTAACGGCATGGATCTCGATGAGGCTCGCGTGAAATTAAAGGAAGTATTGACTCAAATGACGAAAGAAGGAGCGATTTGATTATGAAGGTTATTTTATTACAGGATGTAAAATCTCTCGGAAAAAAGGGAGACATTGTAGAGGTAAGCGAGGGTTATGCACGCAATATGCTTCTGAAAAAAGGACTTGGCAAGGAAGCGACGGGGCAGAATATGAATGATCTGAAGCTTCAGAAAGCGAATGCCGAAAAGATCGCGCGCGAGGCGCTTGAGGCAGCGCAGGCTCTTGCAAAGGAGATGGAAGGAAAGTCGATTAAGGTAGCTGTAAAGGCAGGCGAGGGCGGCCGCGTATTCGGCTCTGTTTCTACAAAGGAAATTGCGGAGGAGATCAAAAAACAGCTGGGTTATGAGGTCGATAAGAAAAAGATCCAGATCGACAATCCGATCCGTGCGCTTGGAACAACGAACGTGGCAGTAAAGCTGCATACAAAGGTAACGGCAGAGATCAGAGTAAACGTAGTGGAGCTTTGATCGGCGCAAAGATAACTGATGGGGGAGGCTGCAGGGCATATGCGGCAGCCCCCAAATTACTGAAAGGAGAAAAGCTATGGA
>CATZPU010000056.1 GCA_958422845.1 uncultured Lachnospiraceae bacterium
TGATGAAAAAGATTGCGTACGATACGGGGCAGGATATTCCGAAGAATTACAAGGGCGATATGTTCGGAAATTATTCGTATCTGACGCTCAGCGCCGAGACTTGCGTACCGGTCCACGCAAGGGCGCTTCGGATTCCGAAGGAGCGTATTTTTGCGACCGGAGTGAGCAGGACGGATTATTACTTTGACGAGGCATGGAACGAAAAATGCCGTGCAGATTTTTGCCGCAGATACCCTCAGGCAAAAGGAAAGAAGATCATGCTCTGGGCGCCGACCTTTCGGGGAAATGCGGCGATGCCGCGTCTGGAAGGACTGGAAGCGGTGCGGGAAGCGGCAGGAGAGCTTGGCGATGCGTGGTATGTGATCATAAAGGCGCATCCGCACGTAGACGCGCACGGTATGGTCTCAAACTGCGAGATTCCGACGGAGGAACTTCTTCCGGTGACAGATGTGCTCGTGACGGACTATTCCTCCGTTTTGTTTGATTATTTATTGTATGAAAAGGCGGCG
This sequence comes from uncultured Lachnospiraceae bacterium, assembly GCA_958422845.1. Classification (GTDB taxonomy): domain Bacteria; phylum Bacillota; class Clostridia; order Lachnospirales; family Lachnospiraceae; genus Choladousia. The sequence continues at coordinate 510 of CATZPU010000056.1, forward strand.
GTGCTGTTTGCCCCCGACCTTTCTGAATATGAAAATAACAGAGGGTTTTACCTCGATTACAGAAAAATACCGTTTCCGCTTGCGCAGACGAAGGAAGAGCTTATCGCCTGCGTGCGGGAATGTGAAGCATGGACAAGAAGTCGCAAAGAAGAGATACACAGCTTCCGCAAGGAATATGTCGGCGCCTGCGACGGGTGCGCGACGCAGAGGATACTGCGTCTTGCGGGGTTGCCAAAATCAGAATGATGCAAAAGGACAGGCTGCCGAAGAAAAGTGTTTGGGGGCTGTCAAAGTGAAACGAAGGGGTAAAGTATCGAATAAAGGAGGGACAAGATAGATGAATATTGCGATCATTTTTGCAGGAGGAAGCGGCGTGCGCATGGGCGCAGGGGTGCCGAAGCAGTTTTTGGAGATCAACGGAAAACCGATTCTGATCCACACGCTTCAGCTTTTTCAGGAGCATGAAGATATTGATAAAATTTATCTGGCAATGAATGCCGACTATATCCGTTATGCAAAGCAGCTTGCGATCGATTACCGCATCGATAAGCTTGCGGCAGTCGTAGAGGGCGGAGAGACGGCGCAGGATTCTATTTATCATGCGCTTTCTAAAGCGGCGCAGGAAAATCCGGAGGATTCCGTCGTGCTGATCCATGACGGCGTGCGCCCCGTGGTCGGCTACGGCGTGATCAGTGACAATATCGAGAGCGTGAAAAAGTACGGAAGCGCGATCACATCAACGCTTTGTTATGAAACGGTGCTTGTGAGTAAGGACGGTCATACGGTGGACGAGATGCCGCTTAGAAAGCAGAGCTATACGGCACAGGCGCCGCAGAGTTTTTATCTGAAAGATATTATCGAAGCGCATGAGGCGATCCGCAGCACGCCGGAAGGATATGAGAATATGGTGGACGCCTGCACGATCTACCGCGCGCTCGGCAGACAGCCGCATATGGTGATCGGAAACCGCGGAAATATCAAGGTAACGACGCCGGAGGACGTATATATGTTCCGCGCGCTTTTGCAGTATAAGGAAAATGAGCAGGCGTTCGGGTTCGGTCTGACGGATCGTCTGGCAGCAAAAATGAACCGCTATAAGAGACAGGGGAAGGCTGAAAATGAAAAATAAGATATGGGAACAAAGTTCCGTTTTGCAAAAGGATCTGGAGCAGATCGCTGCGTCAGATCAGATAGACTGGGAGAAGCTTGCCGGAAAGAGTATTTTCATCACCGGAGCTACAGGGCTTCTCGGAAGTTTGCTGGCACGGGGGATCGTATGCGCTTCTTATGCGCGGGATCTCGGCGTGCGGGTGCTTGCCTTTGTGCGAAATGAAGAAAAAGCAAAGTCACAGTTTGCAAACTATATGCAGGACGGTCTGGAGATCGTTACGGGCGACATCAATCAACCGATCCGGTACGACGGAACAGTCGACTATATTTTCCATACGGCGAGCGTTACAGCGTCAAAAGATTTTGTCGATCATCCGGTCGAAACGATCCTGACGACGTTTCAGGGAACGGAGCACGTACTGGAGTTTGCAAAAGAAAAACAGGTGTCCGGCATGGTATATCTGTCCTCCATGGAGGCGTACGGCGTCGTCGACGCGCAGCATTACAACGTCAGGGAGACGGATTACGGATATATTGATCCGCTCAAGGTGCGCAGCAGCTATTCAGAGAGCAAGCGCATGGCGGAGGGACTTTGCGCAGCGTATGCGCATGAATACGGCGTTCCGGTGCGGACCGCGCGTCTGGCGCAGACTTTTGGCGCGGGAATCGCAAAAAATGAGAACCGCGTATTTGCACAGTTTGCCCGCAGTATCATGGAGGGACGGGACATCGTACTTCACACGGACGGAAGCAAGGCGCACTGCTACTGCTATACGTCAGACGCGGTGCTTGGGCTTCTGACGGTGCTGCTTCGCGGAGCATCGGGCGAGGCTTACAATATTTCCAATCAGGAGACATTCTGCTCGATCAAAGAGATGGCGCAGATGCTGATCAAGGAATATCAGGGCAGCGGCGCGCAGCTCGTTTTTGATATTCCGGAAGATGCGAATAAGTTCGGATATGCGCCGACGTCGAAAATGCTTGTTAATTCAGAAAAAATAAACGCGCTCGGCTGGAGGGCACAGGTATCTCTGCCGCAGATGTTTGCACGGCTGATGCAGTATATGAAAGAAAACGCCTGATAAAAGGCAGACGTGTCAGAATCAGGAAGTATATGGGCTGAGACTGACGAACCGCGCCCCGCAGAAAGGGCAGCCGCGTCAAAATGCAGGAAAGCGATGTGTAAGAAGGAAGGAATACAGATGGAGCAGGAGCTTGGAAGACGCAGATTTTTATCAGAGGATTTACAAAAGGCGCTTGCCGGAAAAAAAATCGTACTGGCAGGCATAGAAAATAACTGCCGCCGAAGCTTTACGCAGCAGCTTTTGCAGCTTGCGGCGCAGAGCGGAAATTCGTTTACGGTATCGCAGGACTTACGGGAAGCGGGAGCAGAGGACTACGTTTTGCTGTTTGGCTGTCCGGACGGAGATGAGTACGTGAAGGAATCGCAGGAATCGGGAGCGTGCGAATCGGGAGAAGCGTGTACGATGCGCAGCCTGCCGGAGATGTTTGTCATGCTGACAGAGAAAAATCCGGCGGCGGCAGTTTTTGTGAGCGACAACTGCGTATACGGGAAGTGTTTCGGAAAAGAAAAAGCGCGAAAAGAGCAGGAGCTTGGATACGTCTGTCACACGGCGATCTCGGACGAGATTCCTTCCAGACTTCGTTTTGCGGAAAATCTGGCGCACCGTCTGGCAAAGGAAGAGGGCGTGCAGATCGCGGTCGTGCGCACGGGTGCAGCCGCAGACGAAACGGTGTATACGGAGGAGTCTGAGACGGTTGCAGGCAAAATAATGCATACGGAGGAGTCTGAGGCAGGCTCAGGCGAAAGGGTGTACATGCAAGCGCCGGAATCCGGAGATATGCAGATGCTGGAGGCGGCGCTTTGCGTGCTTTTGTACGGAGAAAAAGGCGGAGTATATAATCTGTCGGGAACGGATGCGGCGGACGACGATCATTCACCGCTCTCGCCGATGCAGATCGTGACAGATACAACAAAGGCCGATGCGCTGATAAGAAGGTAAGGGTGGCTATGTTACTGCGTGATTATTTGAATGAATTTGAACTGGACTGGGCGCAGGCTCCTGTGAGATCGGAGCTGATCCCTAAAGAAAAGATAAAGGGAGCAAGGGTACTGCTTATCGGCGAAGAGCCGGAGCTTTTGCAGGCGGCCGCGTGGTCTTTTCTGGCGTGGAATGACAGTGCAAAGGTAGGAATCCGTGTGGAGACGGCTGTGTTTGCTGATGGAAAATTACAGGCAGAAAAGGTATTTTCCGAGGAAGGTTTTTCACCGGAGGAAGCGGACTATGTGATCCTGAGTGGATTTTGCTGCAAAAAAATACCGAAAGTCCTTGCATCTATTGCGTATTTGCAGGAGTTTGAGAGACTTCTTGGCGCGGTCAAAAAACTGTCGTGCAGGCGCGTTCTGCTTTTGTCGGACGGAAGAGTATACGGGAAGCTCGCGCACGGGTTCGCTGCTTCAGAGTACGAATCAGGGACGACCGATCCGTGTGCGGACGGTTATGAGGCGCAGTATTTTCTTCAGGAGATCGAGCGGCTGTTTGTGACGGCTGCGAAGAGGGCAGGGATCTCGTATAATATCCTGCGGACAGGACTGATCTACGGGCCATGTATTCCGATGATGGAGCATCTCGTTTCTTATCTGGCGGATAAGACGGTAAAAGGCGAATCGGTAGAGATCACGCTTTCCCAGAAGCGCAGCTCTTATATCAGCCTCCACGATGTGCTGACGGCGATCCAGTTTGTGCTCACAAGAACGCCGGAAAATAAGATTTTCAACGTATCGGGACCGGCTTCTGACGCATCGGCTGGAGAGCTGGCGATGATATTCTATAATAATTTCCCCGAAAAATGCCGCGTGACGATGACGAGCAGCCGAAGCTGCGAAGATGGGACACGGGAAAAGGAGCAGGAGATACAGCGGAAGGAAGAATTGCCGGACGGTATTTGGCTCAATACGCAGCTTATTGAGCATTACGGCTTTGTGCCGCAGGTGTCGCTGGAGGACGGCGCGATCATTCTCGTAAAGAGTCTGATGAACACAGGGGAAGTATTTATTTTTGATAATACGTATCTTGGAAAGCTCGATAAGGTACAGCAGATACTGCTCGGCTATCTGTTGGAGATCGACCGGATATGCAAAAAGCATAATATCAAGTATTTTCTGGCAGGCGGTACGCTGCTCGGTGCGATCCGTCATCACGGCTTTATTCCGTGGGATGACGATGCCGATGTGATGATGCTTCGGGAGGACTACGATAAGTTCCAAAGTGTCGTGCAGGAGGAGCTGCCGGACAATATTTTCTTACAGCTTCCGCACACAGAGAAGGGAAATTATAATCCGTTTACGAAGCTGCGTATCAATAATACGATGTTTGCGACGGAGTTTACGGGACATTTCCTCAATATGCACAACGGGATATTTTTCGATGTGCTCTCACACGATAAGACGGGACAGCACAAATGGTCGCAGAAGCTTCATCTGATGGCGACGATGCTGACGCGCTCCATCGTGTTTAATAAATGGGGCGATACGGATATCAAGGGCGGAGGCGCTCACCCGATCATCTGTAAGATCGTCGATCATGCGAAATATCTGATTCCGATGCGTTTTGCGCTTTGGGCGCAAAACTTCTGTCTTACATTTTTTAAGAACAAAAAGAGCGATTATCTGTACGACGGTATGGGGCGTAATTTAAAGCGCGGCGCTTTTCCGGCAAAGTGGCTTGAGGAAGCAGTGTACGTGGACTTTGAAGGGTATCAGTTCCCTGTTCCGAAGGAGTATGATAAGTATCTGACGTATCTGTACGGAGACTATATGCAGATGATTCCGGTAAGCCAGCGCAGGACGAGTCACAGCATCGTGCTGATGGATCTCGGAGAATACGGAGCCTATAAAGCAGAGTAAGGATCATACGGGCAGAGAGCAGAAATGGCAGGAAAGAAGGACGGAATATGCTTTCAGTAATTTTACCGGCTTATAACGAAGAAAAAATGATACGAAAAGCGGCAGATACAGTCGGAGAGATCCTTGCGCAGGCGGAGATTCCGTATGAGCTCGTATTTGTAAATGACGGCTCGAAGGATGCGACGTGGGACGAGATCGAAAAGGCGGCGGATGCGGATGCGCATATCACGGGCGTCAATTTTTCGAGGAACTTCGGGAAAGAAGCGGCAATGCTTGCGGGACTGGCGAGCGCATCGGGCGACTGCTGCGCCGTGATGGACTGCGATCTGCAGCATCCTCCGCAGACGCTTGTCGAGATGTACAGGCTGTGGCAGCAGGGTTATGAGGTCGTGGAAGGCGTGAAGCGCACGCGCGGAAAGGAGAGCGTATTTCACCGTGCGAGCGCAGGCTTGTTTTACCGGCTTATATCGCGCGCGGCAAAGATAGACATGTCGAGAGCGTCGGACTTTAAACTGCTTGACAGAAGGGCGGTCGACGCGCTTCTTGCGATGCCGGAGCGCAGTATATTTTTCCGCGCGCTGTCTTCGTGGATCGGCTTCAAAAAAGCGACGGTGGAATTCGATGTGCAGGAGCGCACAGAGGGCGAATCGAAGTGGTCGACGCGGTCGCTTGTGCAGTACGCGGTGAAGAATATCGTTGCTTTTTCTACCGTTCCGATGCAGTTCGTGACCGTTGCGGGTTTTCTCGTATTCGTTTTTGCGACCGTTCTCGGTATCCAGACGCTCATCAAATATTTCAGCGGACATGCGATAGAGGGCTTTACGACGGTGATCCTTCTGATCCTGATCATCGGAAGCGTCATCATGATAAGCCTTGGCATCATCGGCTACTATATCGCGAAAATTTATGAAGAAGTAAAAGGACGCCCCAGATACCTGATTTCAAAAACGATCCGCGCGTCCGGTCTGGCATCAAAAAGCCGGAAGGATGCGGAAAAAGAGCGAAAAAAACTGGAAAGCATTCAGATTCTGTAGTAATATAGAGCTGTATCAAGCTATATAGAGCTATAGAGAGTTATGCAAAGCAAGGAGGGAATCGTTATGAAACAAAGGGAAACAATCTTGAAATGGATGAAAAATGGCACAGGAATGCTTATGCTTGCGCTCGGGCTGATATGGATGGGAGTTGGAACGGCACAGGCACAGATTTCAATGGAACAGGAGCCGAATGATTCGTTTACGAACGCGGTATCAGTGGAGCTGAACACTACCTGTTATGGAAAAGCAGACGGAAATGACGATATGGACTGGTATACCTTTTCGCTGCCGCAGCCGTCAGGAGTATCTGTCAGCGTTGAGACAAATGATCTTTTCGGAGCGAGCAACCGCGCATGCAAATTTTATAAGGCAAATGAAAAGGGAGTTCCTCAGATCGTCACGGAAGGAACAGGAAGCTTTAATGACATGGATCTGGGCGCAGGCAGG
>CATZPU010000057.1 GCA_958422845.1 uncultured Lachnospiraceae bacterium
TCCGCGCGATCGCGATCTTCTGCGCTTCTCCACCTGAGATCTCCACACCGTTTTCATCTAAATCTTTATACAGATACGTATGAAGTCCCTCCTTCATCGCATCTGTCCGCTCCCCAAACCCTGCCTTGTTCAGACATTCCGTGACGCGCTCTTTTTCATACGCCATTGCTCCGGCAACATTTTCTCCGAGCGGGCGCGCCAGAAGATGAAAATCCTGAAATACGACGGAAAACAGGTCGATATAATCCTGATACCGGTACTTGCGGATGTCTATCCCATTTAAGAGTATCTGCCCCTGCGTCGGATCGTACAGACGGCACAACAGCTTGATGAACGTCGTTTTTCCGCTTCCGTTTACTCCTACGACCGCGAGGCGGCTTCCTACGCGAAATTTCATATTTACGTGGCGAAGCGCCCACTGCCGCGTCCCCGGATAGCGGAAAGATACGTCGCGAAATTCCACCTCATACCGGCGGTCCGCGCGCTTTTCTGTCGTCAGGCTGCCCTGATACATCTGATTCGGAATATCGAGAAACTCAAAATAATCCCTCAAAAATTCACCATTTGTACGCATACGGGCAAACTCCCGCAGGAATGCGGATAATCCGGTAAACAGCGCCGTGATCGCCCCCACATACTGCGTCACCATACCGACGCCAAATGCGCCGCCCCACGCTTTTAAGCAGACGAACAGATACGCCGCGCCGGTAAGAAGCGCTGCAATCCCGTAAGAGGCTGCCCGCCAGATCCCTTCTGCGCCTCTTGCATACTTTGCCAAAGAAGACTGCGGAGTAAATCCTGTCTCATTACTCATAAGATGCGCCGTACTGACATTTTCCTGCTGTCTGTATATACGCAGATCGACCGCTCTTGCCCTGTCCTGACACATAAACCCGAAAAAGCTGAACAGGCGGTTTCCCATTCGGATCTCGGCGGCGCATTTCGTTTTGTACTGATCCGCCCTGCTGCTGCAAAACGGAACCGCCGCCGCAAAGATAAGCATCAGCGCCGCCATAAAGACCGCTGCCAGCGGATGATTCAAAAATTCCATTTTGCTTCCCACAGGCACTTTTAAAGTAAACAGACTGACCGAAAGCGCCAGACCTCCGATGATCTGCGAAACAGATGTTATGACGCCCTCAAAAATATACTGCACGGCATATCTGCCGCCCCAGCCTGCCCAGTTTTCGTTCTGTCGTATCTGATAATACAGATCATACACGTACTGCCTGTCAATATCTGCATAATCGAGCGCGATCATTTTTTCCATAAATATGCATTCAGACATCTGCTCGTTTCTCGACGCTTCATACTCGGACCAGCGCAGAAGGATCCCTTCCGCAAGCATCAGCGCCGCTCCTGATACAAGCAGCAGGAACACCCACCAAAACAGCCTCTCAGAATCGCGCGCGCCGGAGAGTTCGTCGATCAGCCGTGCCGAGAGCCAGATCGCCGCGTATGGACGCAGCGCCTTCACCGCATAAGCGGCTGCCTTCGATAAGAACAAAGCGGGCGACAGCTTCCAGAGTATCTTCCACGCACGCAGAGTAAAACGCCATCCCTGCCTGTACGACAGTTTTTCCTTTTTTCCGTTATTCTCCATCACATTCTCCCTCCTGCGCATAATACCGGCTCTGGATCTCAAAAAGCCTTGCGTATTCTCCGCCCTTTGCAAGCAGCGATTCGTGCGTCCCTTCTTCTTCGATCTTTCCGTCCGCAAGCAGTATGATACGGTCGCAAAAACGGGTAGAGGCAAATCTGTGGGAAATGAACACCGATGTCCGTCCGCTCGTCATACTGCTGTATTTCATATAAATATCGTTCTCTGCGATCGGATCGAGCGCAGCCGTCGGCTCGTCCAACACAAGAATCGGCCCGTCCTTATACAAAGCTCTTGCAAGCATCAGCCTCTGTATCTGACCGCCGGAGAGCTCCACGCCGTCCTCATACACTTCCCGTCCGATCTTTGTCTGTATCCCATGAGGAAGAGACGCTATTTTCTCCGTAAGCCCCGCCTGCGCAAGACATTCCCGCACCTTGTTTTCGTCGATCTCATTTGCGTGCTGCGCGACATTTTCCGCAACGCTTCCTTCCAGAACGGAAAAATCCTGAAATACTGCTGAAAACAGCGCATAATAATCGCGGCGGTCATACTTTCGGATATCTTCTCCGTTCAGAAGAACTCTTCCCTGCGTCGGATCGAGGAAACCGCACAGAAGCTTTACAAGCGTAGTCTTTCCTGCGCCGTTGCATCCGACGATCGCCAGTCTTTCCCCTGCTGTTACCGTCAGGTCGAGATCGTGGATCGTATCGCATTTGGCATCGGGATACCGGAAGCTTACGTGCTCCAGACGCACCTCATACCGGCCGTCCGGCTCCCCCTCGATCTTTTCCCCTTCCTCAAATAAAAACGGCTCCGGCCACTCCAGAAATTCTCTGACTGTGGAAAGCTCCAGACTTTGTCTGTGCAGCTTAAGAAACTGTTCAAGAATGCCCGTCACCCACTGCGTAAATCCGCTGATCGCGCCGAAATAAAGCAAAAACTGCGAGGCGCTCATGCCGTTTTTCAATACAAAATACAAAAGATACGCGTACGCGATCCCGTTTCGCAAAAACGCAAGCAAAAGATCGACGACATTGATCCAGATATATACGCCCTCCCGTCTTTTCAAAAACGCTTCATAAAGCCGCATCGTACTGTCCCATACCTCGTCGATCCAGCTCTTCAGTCCAAAAATACGGATATCTTTCGCATACTTTCTTTCCGTCGCAACCTTTCGGAGATACGAAAAGTCTTTCTGATATTTTTCTTCCTCTTCCCGATGGCGGTATCCCCATTCCCCGATCCTTTTATTGACAAAATATCCTGCCGCAGCCAGAGCTGCCATGATACACACAAGCAGGGGACTCAGTCCTGAGAGAAGAAGCAAATAGACCAGAAACCCGATCACGTTTGTCAGGATCTCCGTCCACGTCGTCCAGATATCTTCTGTTGCTTTGCGGTTGCTGCTGCATGCGGCAAACGCTTTTTCTTCTGATCGTATAAATCCTGTATCGAGCAGATTCGGATACGATGTGCCTGCTACCTTATCGCCGAGCAGCCGGATAATGGACATCCGTACACTTACCCTTCCGAACAACGTATTTGTGTCTATGTATCCCCTAAGCCCCATCAGCGCCAGAAGAATCGTCCCGAACACAGCGATCGTCCTGACAAGCTCGCAAAGCGGCGCAGCAGTCTCCACCCTTTTCAAAATCGCCGGAGCGATCAGAAGCTCCGTCACAGTCGTCCCTGCCGTTGCAAACGCCAACGGAATACAAAGGAAAATCACGCTTTTGTACGTACACCATGCGCGTCCGATCATAAATCCTGTATTCTGCCACATATTATATTTTGGTTTTTTTTCGGATTTCATGTCCTTTCCTCCTGCAAATGATTACTATATTCCCCTTTCGCTTTGCTCCGGCTCATCAAGGGTTCTGGTATATCTTCTCACCAGGCTCGAAAATACCTCACCAAGTGTTCCTATGATACCACAAAAATATATCCCCGAAATAATTCGGGGATGAACTGTCTCTTTTTTGTGACGAACTGCTTATACCTGCGGGATCAGAATCTCTGTCGTAAAAGCTCCGTCCTCACTGTTGCGGCTTAAGTAGCCGTCCAGTCTCTCGATGATATTGTCGATACGCACGAGTCCGAAACCGTGCCCTTCTCCCTTTGTTGTCTGAAACAGACCGCCTATCTTCTCGCGCTTTTTCTGCGCCGTAAAATTCGTAAAAGAGATATAAAGCTGCGTTCCTTTCATGTCCATATAGACGCGGATCATACGCTCTGACGGAGAAAGGGCAAGGCTTGCCTCGATCGCATTGTCAAAAAGATTTCCGACGATCACGCACAGATCAAGCTCCGACATGCGAAGCTTCACCGGAATGTGCGCATCCACCTGAACCGGAATATCCTTCGCTTTTGCAAGTGAGATCTTACTGTTTAGGATCGCGTCAGCCATCGCATTGCCCGTCTTTACTACGGTATCGACCGTATTCAGATCCTCGTCCAGCTCATCGAGGTACGCACGCAGTCCTTCTATAGCGCCATTTGCAGCAAGCGCTTTCATCATCTGGATATGATTGCGGTAATCATGCCGCCACCCGCGTATCTGGCGGTACATATTTTCGACTTCCTGATAATGTGTCTCGATCAGCTCCCGCTGGTAAGCGGCAAGCTGACGGTCGATCTTCTTCGCTAAAAAACCCATTTTTACTCCATTTCGATGATCGCCCTGTTGACCTTTTCGTATGCGCCTCTCGGAAGCGCGATCACAGAGCCGTCGCTTAAATAAATATCGCCTTTTGTCACGCGGCTGATGCAATGTAGGTTCACGATAGCAGACCGTCCGATGCGGAAAAACCGCTCGTCCAGTTCCTTTTCGATCTCTCCCAGCGTCCTGCGCACCGTATAATCATCCTTTGCATGGATCGTGACGTAATTTCCCTGCACATCCGCGTATCGGATCTGACAGATGGGAAGGCGCACCATCTCGCCGCCAAGCTCCAGATTCATCATACGCTCATTGCGGCGCAGCTTCTGCGCGGCTTTGTCAAGAACAGAATACAGCTTTTCTTCCTTTACCGGCTTCATCAGGTAATGGAGCGCATCGACCTCATACCCGTCCGCAATATATTCCGAATAACCGGTGATAAAGATGATCTGTACTTCCTCATTCTCGCGCCGCAGCTTTCTCGCCATCGTCACACCGTCCATTGCTCCCATCTCAATATCGAGAAGCAGGATATGAAAATCCTTTTCCTGCGCATAGTGGAACAGAAAGCTCTCCGCAGAACAAAACTCCTGTATCTGTACACAATGCCCCGCATCGCCTGCCCATCTTTTTACAAAGGAGAAAATGTATGCTCTGTCTTTTTCTGAATCATCACAGACGGCAATCTTGTATCTCATATGAATCAATCCTTTCTGCGAGTTTTTTGCCACAGCGCAGGTTTCTGTCTGATGCAGGCAGATTGCGTGGAAACAATCCCAGTATACCAAAAATCGGAACATTTGCAACACTTTACCGCGGCAAAACAGCCCGAAACACTGCAAAAGCAAAGCAGCAAAAGAGCGGGTGCATTAAAAAACGGGCGCATCAAAATAAGCTCCCCTGCACAAGATTATTTTTTCCCATGCAAAGGAGCCCTTATCTATTTTTTCATACTGGAGGTATTCCCAAGCCGCGCGCCTGCTTCACCGCCGGATCTAGTACAACGAATATAAATTAACCGCCACATTCACTCGCCTGATTGTTCGATTACATCGTTGTCGTCAATCGTCGTAGCCACCGCTACGACTCATTCCTCCGCCTTGTACTCGAAACAATCATTCTTCGTGAATATAGCAGAAACTTATTATTCGTTGTACTAGCAGCTTGCTCCGCCTGTCAGATGCAGCTTCGCAGCAAGGATCTCTTCTTTTCTTCCCATGATCTCGTCAGAGAGAAGCTGACGCTCTACTTCCTCAAAGCCGATTCTTGCGATCGTATCTGCAAAACGCTCGCCCGTATGTCCCTGCTCGCGGAACAGCAAAATTGCTTTTTCTACTACATCAAGCACCTCGTCCTCAGAAGTAAAGATTTTCGAGAGTGCGTGTCCCTGAGCGATCTTTTTGCCCCATCTGCCGCCGATATATACTTTGTATCCCGGCGTACCTTCTTCAATCGCATCAAACGGGCAGTTTCCTACGCAGCGTCCGCAGTTGTTGCAAAGCTCCTGATCGATCTCCAGAACGCCGTCCTCTACCTTGGCAGCTTTCATCGGACATACCTGCTCGATCTTACACTTCTTGCAGCCGTTGCACATATCCTCGTCATAATTCGGTACAAGCTGTCCAACGATACCGAGGTCGTTCAGATCAGGCTTTACACAGTTGTTCGGACATCCGCCTGTTGCGATCTTGAATTTGTGCGGAAGCTTTACTGTGCGGTATCCGAGGTAAAATCTCTCGTGGATCTTCTCGGACAGTGCAAAGGTGTCGTACAGTCCGTACTGGCATGTCGTACCCTTACAGGAAACCACCGGACGTACAAGCGAACCCGTTCCTCCTGTTTCAAGTCCTGCCTTCGCAATATACTCGCGGAACGGCTCGATGCTGTCAAATGGAATTCCTCTTACCTCTACAGTCAGACGCGTCGTAAACTCCACATCGCCATTTCCGAATTTATCGGCTGCCTCTGCGATCACCTTTGTCTGCTCTGCCGTGATCTTGCCGTTTACCGTAATGATACGTCCGTTAAAAAGATCCGTTCCTTTGTTATTTAAAAAACCTAATGCCTTGACTCTTTTTATCTCATCAGCGCTGATCGTACATGCCATACTCCATCTCTCCTTTTCTTATCCGGTCGTTTTTTTGTTCTTTGTATATCTGTATATTCCGATTATGCTTCCTGCATTTTGTGCGCCCCGCAGATTCACACAGCCTTTCGTGCCGTGTGAATCTTTCTGACGCCTGTATGTTTTACTGTGCCTCTACGTCGCTGAACATATTTCCTGCTTCCAGTACCTTTGTATTTGTATAACCGTAATATTTCATACGATTCTGAAGCAGATATGCGCGTTTTCCTTTGTTGCAGACGAGCAGGAGCTTTTCGTCCTGATCAAAACCGTCGATCGGGCCGTTTACCGTCACAAGGTCTACGTACGGCGCACCTTCCGTTGTCGGCTGAATAGATGCGTCGATCAGGCGGTATCCTTCTGCCGCTCCGTCTGCATACTCAGCAGGAGTAAACGTCTCAAATTCTCCGCTCAGTTTGTTTTTCAGTACATTGAGCGTATGTGCAAACGGATGGATCGCAGTAGAGAATGGCGGTGCGTACGCAAAGTCAAGATCGGAAAGATCTTCGATCGTTCCTTTCAGCATGATTCCTGTCACCGCAATATCGACTACCTTATCTACCTCGCCGGAACCGATCACCTGAATACCGATCAGACGCTGTGTCGTTTTATCTGCGATCATCTTGATCGCAAACAGA
>CATZPU010000058.1 GCA_958422845.1 uncultured Lachnospiraceae bacterium
CGAGTCCGGACGGTCGTGTACTTGGAAAGATGGCACATTCCGAGCGCCGCGGAGATGCAGTAGCCATTAATATTTACGGAGAGCAGGATCTGAGGATCTTTGAGTCGGGAGTAGCATACTCTAAGTGATGAAAAAGAAGATACAGACAGACGGTGTAGAGGAATTATTTGAAATTGTAAGAGCCATTCAAAACGGCGAGGAGCCGGACGAGGCGGTTCAGAAAAAACGCGACGAGCGGGCAGCAGCTGCCCGTCTCGAAGCGCAGAAGCAGGAAGAAGCCGCAAAAGTGGAGGCGCAGGAACGGGAAGAAGCTGCCCGCGAGGAAAAAAGGGAGCGCGAGGAGACTGCCCGTGAGGAGAAAAAGAAGCGCGAAGAGGCTGCGCTTGAGCGAAAGCTGCGCAGAGAAGAAAAAGCGCGGCAGAGAAAGAAACGCGCAGAGCAGCCAGATGAGGAAGGCAGAGCAGATGAAGCAGACGAAATAGACGAAGAGTCTGCTCAGGGCGGAATGGGCGTATTCCTTCGCGAGAGAGCGAGGGCATTTGGCGAGAGCTGGAAAGAGAGACGCCAGAAGAGAAAGGATGCTTTTGCAGATGAAGAGGAAGCGGATGAAGAATTTGCGGACGATGATTCTTTCGAGGATTCCGAAGCGGTTCCGCAGGAGAGTGCTGATTCCCATGTGGATGTGGAGCAGCTTTCGCAAGGTACAAAGAAGAATGCCACAGCTTTGCCGGATGTGGAGAAGGCTTCCAAAGAGCGCGAAGCGTCCCGAAAGACAGATAAGGATGTGCAGACGCAGGAAAAGGCGGATGTGAAGAGCGGACAGGAGTCGGAAGATGCACAGGAGCTTACTCATAAGGGATGGATTCTGGAAGAAGATATGATGGCGGCAGTAGCCGCCGACCGTCGCGCTCCGATAGAGGAGCCCGAAGCGCAAGACGGCGCGCCGGAGCACAGCTTTGCGGACGGATCAGGGGAAAGTCCGACGGATAAGCAGACGCGAAAACTTCCGAAGTTTTCTTTACATGGTGTGAGGGAGCGTGCAGAAACGCTGAAGGAAGATCTCTTACAAAAAGGTTTCGGCAAAAAAGAGCTTGCCATGCTTGGTGTGGGACTTGTTCTGGCTGTACTTATTATTGCACTTATTACAAATGCAGTTTCGGATTCGATCGAGAGAAAGAAAAAAATGGAGCATGTGACTGCCGATAAGGGGCTGAGCGTCATGGTCGAGGAGGAGCCGGAGAAATGGTGCAGTTCTTATCCGGTAGTGCTCCAGATACGCGCAAAGGGCGGACAGCCTGAGCAGGCAAAGATCAATGGAGAGACGTACGATCTGGACGAAAAGGGAATGGTGACTGTGCCTGCCTCGGATTATCTGATGGAACTTAGCGTAAAGGCAGGAGAGGAAACGCTGACGGCACAGATCGAGATACCGAAGATCGATGCGCAGGCTCCGGTAGTGACCGTATCGCGTGAGGAGAATACCATCGTAGCGTCAGGAGCGGACAATCGCTCAGAGATCGCGCAGCTCTGGTATGCAGTTGTACGCGACGAGGATTATCTGAAGATACCTCTGTACAAAAAATACACTGCGCCTTTAACATTTGAGCCGGATACGATGTACTATTTCTATGCGCAGGATAAGGCAGGCAATAAGAGCGTTCCGCTCGTGACAACGATGGAGCTGCCGCAGGGCGCCGCGCTTGCGCAGAAAGAGCTGTCGCTTTTTCCGGGCGAAACGGCGTATCTTGAATTACAGGCAGAGCCGGAGGGAGCGCTTCTCAACAATCTGAAATACGAGAGTGCAAACCCTGAGATCGCAGTCGCAGACGCAAAAGGCGCGGTGACAGCGATCGCAGAAGGCAGCACGATCATTCATGTGAGCGCTGACGGGATAGAGGAAATCTCCTGTCCGGTGACAGTTGGAAGCGCCCGTACCGTGACGATCAGCGCGCTCGGAGACTGTACGCTGGGATCGGATGCCTCTTTCAATACTATGACGAATTTTGACGCGTTTGCCGCGGTAAACGGCACTTCGTATTTCTTTGCTAATGTAAAAGATATTCTGGAAAATGATGACGCGACCTTTGCAAACTTTGAGGGAACGCTGACAACGGAGGATACGCGGGAGTCGAAACAGTACGCCTTCAAGGGCGATCCGTCTTATACAGAGGTACTTACGAGCGGTTCGGTCGACGTTGTGACACTGGCAAATAACCACAGCAGCGATTACGGCGCGCAGAGCAATGCGGATACAAAGCAGTATCTGGCAGGGGCAGGCATTGATTACTGCACCGGAGACGAGATCGTAGTCAAGGACGTAAACGGTATCAGCACGGCGTTTATCGGCATATACGTACTGGATGAAGGGCTCGCAAAAGAGACGCAGGTGAAGGAGACGATTGCGGCTGCGAAAGCGCAGGGAGCGCAGCTTGTCATTATGGCGTTCCACTGGGGAACTGAGAAGGCGACAGAGCCGGACGCTACGCAGATCACTTTAGCGCATGCGGCAGTAGATGCAGGAGCGGATCTTGTGGTTGGCCATCATCCGCATGTACTTCAGGGTATTGAGAAGTACAATGGAAAATACATTGCGTACAGTCTTGGAAATTTCTGCTTTGGCGGAAACAGTACGCCGTCCGATATGGACACGATTATTTTCCGACAGACGTTTCACGTCACAAAGGACGGTGTGGAGCCGGATGCAGACGTAGAGATCATTCCGTGTTCGGTTTCTTCGGTGGCAGGATATAATAATTATCAGCCGACTCCGGCGCAGGGCAGCGAGGCGGAACGTATCATGGAGAAGCTGAATGAATGCAGCAGCGCATACGGGCAGACGTTTACTGCGTCCACAGGACTTGAATAAAGAGATAGAGCAAAAAGGTGCAACGATACGTTGCATCTTTTTTTGCCGCAGACTGATTTTGAGTATCTTAACCAGTGCCATACAGCAAAAAGAATGAATGACACTAATTGTTTCTGTATGTTGAAAAAGATTTGTGAAAATGATATGATGGACATGCGAGGGGCAGTATCGCGCAATGGATCTTTTCTAACGTTAATTAAGAGGGGGGCAGTCTACATGTCATATCAGAACAAATCAATAAAAAAAGTCTATTATCATATCTTGAAAGGAAGCCGCTATATTCTTGCTGATGAGAGAAACAAGAAGAAATTGCTGGATATTGTCCTTGGCATCTATCGGGAAAATGACTGGAATGTATGCGCATTTTGTGTCATGGACGAGAGCATGTACTTTGTGACAGAGGCAAGAGAGCAGGATGCAGTGCGCCATGAGATCAGGAGAGCAATAGACGAGTTTTTCACAAAATGTAAAGAAAATATACCGCAGCTTCGCGGGTGCGTCCCGTTTTTGATGTCGTACAGTTTGGAAGAACTCGATACACTGGAGACGGCTGCCCGATATTGCAGGCAGATACACCGTCTGCCGCTTGAAGCCGGATACGTGGGGCGTATCGAGGATTACTGGTGGAGCAGCTACCGCACCTATACCGGAGAATACGAGTGGGACGGCGTGGACTGCCGGCTGTTTTTCCGGTTTTTTTCACTGAATCCGGAGACTGCGAGAAAAAAGCTGCTTTGCTTTCACGAGTAGGGTAGGGAAAATATCTGTTTAATATAATAACGAAACAGAGGGAGAGATGTAACGGCTTTTTTGAACTTAATTTTTGGCTGAACATAATGCTGCGCATGTTGAATATGGTGTAAAAATAGTGTATTATGTAAGCAAGAAATATGGTTGATTACTTCTAATTACAACATAATTTTTATATATTTTTTGATATAATCCTTTCAATGCTGGTTTAGAGAGGATTGTTATGGTTAAAGATACTCAAAATAAACATCTAAAAAAAGATTTAAAAATACCAAAGGAGGCGAAAAATATGGCAGTATTTTCAAAACCTGCAAATTTTGCTTTTCAGGTTGCAGAGTCTAAAACAGAATCTTTTGTAAAAAAGGATACGCGTCCGGGCTTTATAAAGACCATAGAAAAATTTAAAAAGCACGGAGGAAAAACAACTTCTACAAAATGAGTAAATTTAATTATGCATATGGTAACGAAGTAAACTACACCATAGAAAAACTAACAGAAAAAAACAAAGCCTACACAGAAAGTTTTGATTGTGGGAATGAAGAAATCAACGATTATCTTAAAAATAAAGCAATAGAGGATGATATAGGGGTTACTTATTTAGTGATAGATGAATTCAATACTGTTGTGGGATATTGCACAATTGCCTGTTCAGGGATAACGCACAAATATCAAGACAATATAAGGACAATCCCATCCATTGAAATTCGGTATTTTGCTATTGACAGTAAATTACAGAAACTCCAATACGACAAAACAGATATACATTATTATTTTAGTGATTATGTAATGTCCGAATTTATGTATAAATGTTCAGAAATAGCTGAAAATATTATTGCCGCAAGATATATCATTCTCTATTCGGTTGAAAATGCAGTGAAATTTTATACTCGTTTGGGCTTTTGTGATTTTATTGAATTTTTTGAGCCTAATAAATATAGATATATTGATGGTTGTAAGCCAATGTATATTGAGATCCCATAATAACACAGGTGTGTTCCTTAACGAATAACAAATTGTGAAGGGACATTTTATTGTATCTTACCACGTATATCCACAATTATTACACTTCCAAGTTTTACCGATTTTCTTAGTAAACAGACCAAATAAACCTACAGAAGTAGAACGTTCTACACCGGAGATTTTTGGGTGTTGGCAGAATGGCAGGTAGGGCATTTTTCTTCCCGACAAGACTCGGAACAGGACGCTAGGGATGAAAGGAGAGAGCCAGAACTGTTACCGAGAATAACTTCGCATGTGTTACGGCATACGGCATGTACGAATATGGTTGCAAGAGGAATAGCACTTGACGTAGTGAAAGCTATGTCAATGGTGTCAGATTGGTGTCAAAGCAGAATAAAACGTCGGTTTCAAATCAGAAGACGCATCAAAAATCCCTATTTATAGGGTATTTCTATACTTACTAAAGTAAATCATATCTTTTTCTTAATAAAATCTAAATACTATGACAAATGAAAAGAAACGTGTTAGAATGCTTTCAAACAAAACCTGATGCGGTATATGGGAGATGTTTTGCGTACATATTTCGTGCGGGACATTTTGTATACTGTCAGGAGAGTCAGAAGATACATTCGGTAAGTGTACAGACCGGATTTTTATGATAGTTTGAAGGGGAGGATCAAAATAAGAGAAAAAAGAGTCTTATCTTGACGATGGCGGCGCTTGCGGGTGCAATACTGCTGACTGCATGCACTTCATCGGATAAGCCGGAGCAGGCAGATAAAGCAGGGACGAATGGGACTTCTTCTGCAGTACAGACAACAGGAGAGCAGACAGCCGGAGCGGATGCATCTGCACAAAAGGATACATCGGGACAGAATGTTTCGGGCGGAGCGACAGATCAGAGCGCACAGAGTCAGCCGTCATCTGAGCAGACAGCGCCGCAGGGCGATGTTTCTTCTGACGGAGCAGAGTCGGGAGAGGCGCAGAATGATGCGAACGGTACGGATGATGTGCCGCTGATCGATTCCGGTGCAGGCAGTACGACAGAGTCGTCTGAGGGTCAGAACGGCGCAGGCAGCGATCAGACGTCACAGGACATTTGGAGCGGTACTTATAAAGGGGAAGAGGAGACGCTCAGTGTGACGTATCTGGACGAGAAATCATTCTCATTTTCATTTGCGCAGGCAGGAATTTCCGGTACAGCACAGCTTTCCGGTACGCAGGCAGTCTATAAGGGGGACGATCACCACGATGTCGTGTTTGGCATCAGCGGAGACACAGTCACGGTAACTGTATCGAGCGAGGAGGATTATGACGCGTCTGAATCGCCGCTTAACGGAACATACGTAAAAGAGAGCTGATTAACGATGTGAATGATAAATGGAGCTGCGAATGTTGCTGTGAGCGGAGCAAACAGTAACGCAAAGGGGATACGATAACTGCAAATGATCGGATTCTTATTGCAGCCGAAAATAAAAAGTGCTATGATAAGAGCCGCAAAGTGAGCAGAGTGTGAAAAATGATACTGAATGGGGAGATGCAGTATGAGTATAGAGCGTATAAAAGAGTGGTGCAGAAAGCATCCGTATGGCATGGCATTATGTTATCTTGTGTTTTATATGGCTGTCTTTCAATGGCTTGAAGCCAATGTAGAGCCGAAATATATCATCCACAGTAAGCTGGATGAGTTTATACCGTTTTGTGAGGTATTCATTATACCGTATGTGTTCTGGTTTCCGTATGTGGCAGGTACGTTTCTCTGGTTTAAGAAACGCGGCTGGCAGGACTATTCCAGACTGTGTGCAATGATCTTTTCAGGACTTACGATCTGTCTGATCATTTATTATATTTTCCCGACGGGATTGAATCTCCGTCTGGCAGCAGATACGCATGAGACGGGCTTCCTCTATAATATGGTAGGAATGCTTCGGGCGATCGATACGCCGACGAATGTCTGTCCGTCTATCCATGTTATGAATACGGTCATGATCTTTCAGGCAATATGCAGTCTTGATCACCTGAAATACAGAAAAGCGACGATCGCAGTTCATTTTGTGATCATGGTTCTTATCTGTGCTTCGACAGTAATGCTCGATCAGCATTCGATCATTGATGTGATCTGCGGAATTATGATGAGCTTCGTGATCCATGGACTTATCTATAAGGTAGAGTGGAAAGAAGCGTTAGCCTGCCGTAAGGCGAATGCAGAGATCAGAAAGATCTCGTAATGCTGTCAGCAGGTTTTCCGTTACAGGATCGGTATAGAAGAGGCTTCTTTATAAATTTATAAATTTAGCAAATTTTTTGAAAAAATTTCAAATAAGTGCTTGACTTTTATATAGAAACCGTATTATAATAGCAAAGCGAGTTGAGAACAGCTCGCAAGCATGGGGTCTTAGCTCAGCTGGGAGAGCATCTGCCTTACAAGCAGAGGGTCATAGG
>CATZPU010000059.1 GCA_958422845.1 uncultured Lachnospiraceae bacterium
AGGAGAAGGTGTAAAAGGTTTTCGTCCGGGCGATCTCGTATCAGGAGAAGGGCATATTACGTGCGGAAAGTGCCGCAACTGTCTGGAAGGTCATAAGGAGAACTGCAAAGATGCGAAGGGCGTCGGAGTCAACAGAAACGGAGCGTTTGCAGAGTATCTTGTGATTCCGGCAGAGAATGTCTGGCCGTGCAACCCGAATATTCCGGAGGAGCTCTACTCGATTTTCGATCCGCTTGGAAATGCCACGCATGCGGCTCTTTCCTATGATATGCTCGGAGAGGATGTGCTGATCACAGGAGCAGGTCCGATCGGGATCATGGCGGCAGCTATCGCGAATTTTGCAGGCGCACGCCACGTAGTCATCACCGACCTGAATGAATACAGGCTCGATCTGGCGAAAAAGCTCGGCGCGACGCGCACGGTAAACTTAAACGAAGAAAAGCTCTCTGCCGTGATGAAGGAAATAGGGATGACGGAAGGCTTTGACATCGGACTTGAGATGTCGGGAAGCCAGATGGGGCTTTCCGATATGATCCACAATATGAAGCACGGCGGAAAGATCGCGCTGCTCGGCTTACAGCGGCAGGATGCGGTGCTCGATCTGGAGACGGTGATCTTTAACGGACTGAATATCCGCGGCATATACGGACGCAAGGTGTGGGATACGTGGTATAAGATGTCTACGATGATACAGGCGGGACTGGATATATCGGGGATCATCACACACCATTTCGATATCAGGGATTACGAGAAGGGATTTGAGGCAATGATGTCAGGACAGTCGGGAAAAGTGATTCTGGACTGGGCGCATGTAAATGACTGAGAAGGAGGCAGAAAACATGGCACGTAAAAATGAGATACTGGATATTTATACGAAAGAGGTAGAGTCGATCAAAGAGGCGGGACTTTTTAAAGGAGAGGCTCCGTTTATTTCCCCGCAGGGCGCGCGCGTGACGATGGAGGACGGAAGGCAGCTTCTGTGCATGTGCGCAAACAACTATCTCGGACTGGGCGATAATCCGAGACTGATCGAGGCAGCGAAGCGAACGTATGACGAGAAGGGCTTCGGCGTGGCGTCCGTTCGTTTTATCTGCGGCACGCAGGATATTCACAAACAACTGGAGGAAAAGATCTCACATTTCCTCGGTACGGACGATACGATCCTGTATTCCTCCTGCTTTGACGCAAACGGCGGTCTTTTTGAGACGATCCTTACTGCGGACGACGCTGTGATCAGCGATGAGCTGAACCATGCCTCTATCATTGACGGCGTTCGCCTGTGCAAGGCAAAGCGTTACCGCTATAAGAATAATAATATGGAAGACCTTGAGACGCAGCTTCAGGCAGCCGACGCGGCGGGCGCAAGGATCAAGCTGATCGCAACGGACGGCGTATTTTCCATGGACGGCATCATCTGCAATCTGAAAGGCGTATGCGATCTGGCAGATAAGTACAACGCGCTCGTGATGGTAGACGACAGCCATGCAGTCGGATTCATCGGAAAGCACGGAAGGGGAACGCCGGAGCACTGCGGCGTGGAAGGAAGAGTTGACATTATCACAGGTACGCTCGGAAAAGCGCTTGGCGGAGCGAGCGGCGGATATACGTCAGGAAGAAAAGAGATCATTGACCTGCTGCGTCAGAGAAGCAGACCGTATCTTTTCTCAAACTCTCTTGCACCGGCGATCGCAGGAGCAAGCATTGAAATGTTCAACATGCTTGAAGAGAGTACACAGCTCCGCGACCATCTGGAGGAGGTCACGGCATATTACAGAAAAGAACTGACAGATAACGGCTTTGATATTATTGAGGGTACACATCCCTGCGTGCCGGTCATGCTGTATGACGAAAAGCTGGCGGTAGAGTATGCAAAGAAGATGATGGAAAAGGGCGTATACGTCGTTGCGTTCTCCTACCCTGTCGTTCCGAAAGGAAAGGCAAGGATACGGACGCAGGTATGCGCAAGCCATACGAAAGAGGATATCGATTTCATCGTGAAATGCTTCAAAGAGACACGCGACGAGATCGGCAGATAAAAGTGATTTTTTGTTAAGGAGGATATACGTATGAAAATGAAGAAAGTTTCATTTTTTCTTGCAGTGATGATGCTTGCGGCAGGTTCAGTTTCGGCTGCGGAGAGCGAGACAGAGGCGGTACAGACAGAAGCAGGCGCAGCCGTACTTTCGGATAAGTGGTCGGATTTCCAGATACAGATCGACGATCAGGTGTATCAGTTCCCGATGACGTATCAGGACTTCTTATCTTATGGATGGACAAGCGAGGATTCCGAGTTCCCGACGCTTGAGCCGAGTCAGTACGATCTGCTCTACTTTACGAAGGGCGACGTAAAATGTATGACTTACGTGATCAATCTGGCGAAGAACAATATGCCGGCAGATCAGTGTCTCGTCGGCGGCATAAGCATCGACAGCTTTGACTGGGACGTATCTGTAGGGAAGGTAGTGCTTCCGGGCGGCATCGTCAGAGGAGAAGCGGATGCGGCTGCGATCGAGGCGGCTTACGGCACTCCGTCAGATGTGTACGAAGGAGACTTGTACAAGAAACTGACGTACGAGACAGATTCCTACTGCCGTCTGGAGATGAGCGTAGATAATGAGACGGGCGTGCTGAATGACATCGAGGTGCGCAATTTCGTCGAGCCGGAGGGCTTCGATGCAGGCGAGATCAGCGAAGAAGTTCCGGCTGAGGTGAGTGCATACGCAAAGCCGGACGCACTGGGAGACAGTCTGGAGGAATTCCGTATCTCTCTGGACGGAGCAGTGTACGAGGTGCCGGTTCCGGTCAGCGTTCTTATCGCAGACGGATGGGAACTGGATGCGACGGACAGCGACGCAGAGATCGCTGCTCACGATATCGGCTGGGTGACGCTTCGCAAAGGCGGACAGGAGATCAGAGAGATCGCCGTGAATTATGCAGACTATGCGACGATTCCGGAAAACTGCTGGTTCGAGACGCTCTCCGTCGGCGGTTATACGCTTGAGGCGGCAGGAGAGCTGCCGTGCGGCATTATGACAGGTATGGCTGAGGCAGATCTTACGGCTATTCTCGATCAGGCAGGCATCGCTTATACGACGGATTCAGATGAAGGCAGCGACTTTGCATACTATAAGATCAATGAGCTGGCATACGACCAGTGCTATGAGCTGACGGTCTACAGAGGCGACGACGGACATTTCGGAAAAGACACCGTCATGGAAGTGACTTGCCGCAACGTACTTCCGGAGCAGGAATAAAGAGAAAAATGCCCATTTGCCAAAGCTTTTGGAAAAGAGGCTTGCATTTGCCGGAAAATGGTGCTATGATGGATTAGAATTAAATATTACTAGTTGAATGAGAGTGGGCCGACGGTCCACTCTTATTTGTGAAGGGAAGGAATGCTGCAAGCTTGCGGCGTCCCCTAAGTCTGGAGGAATGTGGATGAGTAAAAGAGAGATGTACGAACAGAAGACAGAGGAGCTTCTGCTGCCGATCATTGCGCAGCATCAGTTTGAGCTGGTGGATGTAGAATACGTAAAAGAAGGCGGCAGCTGGTATCTTCGCGCCTACATTGACAAACCGGGCGGCATTACTGTAGATGACTGTGAGGCAGTGAGCCGGACGCTTAGCGATCTGCTTGATGAACACGACTTCATAGACGAGGCGTACATTCTTGAAGTAAGCTCACCGGGGCTTGGCCGTCCGCTTCGCAAAGATAAGGATTTTGCACGCAGTATTGGGGAAGAAGTGGAAGTGCGTACCTACCGTGCAATCAGCCACCAGAAAGAATTTACCGGAATTCTGACGGGGTATGACAAGGAAAAAATAATTATTGAGATGGAAGATCAGGAAACGATGGAGTTTGCCCGCGCAGACATAGCGCTTGTGCGTCTCGCATTTGATTTCTGACAGGGAGGAAACGATCATGAATAACGAGTTGTTTGAAGCACTGACGATTCTTGAAAAAGAAAAGAATATCAGCAAAGATACGTTGCTGGATGCGATCAAGCAGTCTCTTTTGCAGGCGTGCAAAAACCACTACGGAAAGACAGAGGCGAATAATGTTGTCGTCAATATCGATCCGCAGACGTGTGAATTTGAGGTGTATGCGGAAAAGACTGTCGTGGAGCAGGTAGAGGATGAACTGTCCGAGATCAGCCTGACAAATGCAAAGCTGCGCGATTCCAGATACGAGCTCGGAGATGTCGTGCGTGTCGACATCAAATCAAAGGAGTTCGGCCGTATTGCGACGCAGAATGCGAAGAACGTCATCCTGCAGAAGATCCGCGAGGAAGAAAGAAAAGTCCTTTACAATGAGTATTATGAGAAGGAAAAGGATATTGTGACAGGTATCGTACAGCGGTACGTTGGCAGAAATGTCAGCATCAATCTCGGAAAGGTGGATGCGATGTTAAATGCCGAGGAGATGATCAGGGGTGAGTCGTACCGCCCGACAGAGCGTATCAAGGTATACGTACTGGAAGTAAAGGATACGCCGAAGGGACCGAAGGTACTCGTATCGAGAACGCATCCTGAGTTTGTAAAGCGTCTGTTTGAGTCGGAAGTGACTGAGGTCAGAGACGGTATCGTTGAGATCAAGAGCATCGCGCGTGAGGCGGGCAGCAGAACGAAGATGGCAGTCTGGTCGAACGATCCTGACGTTGATTCCGTCGGCGCATGCGTAGGTGTGAACGGTTCGCGTGTCAATGCAGTCGTTGACGAGCTGCACGGAGAGAAGATCGATATTGTGAACTGGGATGAGAATCCGGCGCTTCTGATCGAAAATGCACTCAGTCCGGCAAAGGTCATCTCTGTAATCGCAGACGGAGATGAAAAGACGGCGAAGGTAGTCGTACCGGATTATCAGCTCTCTCTTGCGATCGGCAAGGAGGGACAGAACGCAAGACTTGCAGCGCGTCTTACAGGATTTAAGATCGACATCAAGAGCGAGACGCAGGCGAGGGAGTCCGGTGATCTTCTTGAGTATGAGGAAGATTACTATGAGGACGAGGAAGAGTATTACGAGGACGGAGAATACTACGGCGACGAATACGAATCAGAAACTTACGAAGAGGGAGATCAGGAAGAGGCAGCTTATGACGGCGGCTATGAGGAGGATCTCTCAGAGGAAGGTTTGGAAACAGACGGACAGGAGTAACCATGGCAGTGCAGGCAAAAAAGATTCCGCTGCGTAAATGCACGGGATGTCAGGAGATGAAAAGCAAGAAAGAAATGATGCGGATTCTCCGTACGTCGGAGGGCGATATCATCCTCGATACGACGGGGCGGAAAAACGGGCGCGGCGCTTATGTCTGCTGTACAATGGAGTGTTTTGAAAAGGCAGTCAAAAATAAAGGGCTGGAGCGCTCGCTGAAATGTAAGGTCCCGCAGGAGACGTATGAGATCCTGAAAAAGGAGATTGAATCGATTGAAAAAAGATAGCGTATTATCGCTGACAGGATTAGCAAAGAAAGCCGGAAAGATTGCAGCCGGCGAGTTTCAGACAGAAAATGCAGTCAAATCAGGCAAAGCCGGTCTTGTGATCGTTTCGGAGGAGGCTTCGGAGAACACGAAGAAGAAATTCCGGAACATGTGTGCCTTCTATCATGTGCCAATATTTTTCTATGGTACGAAGGAGCAGCTTGGCGCGGCGATCGGATGTGAATTCCGTGCATCGGTCGCGGTGTTGGACGCAGGGCTTTCAAAAGCGATAGAAAAGCAGTTGGAAAGCAGGAAAGAAGGAGGGAACGGGCATGGCAAAGATCAGAGTTCATGAACTTGCAAAGGAATTGGGCAAAGACAATAAAGAAATTATTCAGGCTCTGCAGCAGGGCGGAGTAGAAGTAAAAAGTCATATGAGCAATGTGGAAGAGAAAGATGCAGGAAGGATCCGGGGATTATTTGGAAAGAAACCGGACAGAATAAAGGAGGATGAACGTATGGAGCAGAATCCGGATAAGATGGTTGAAAAGGATTCCGTTAAAAAAACTGAAGCAGAAGGCGGCGCACAGCCGAAAAAGAAGAATATCATTCAGGTGTTCCGTCCTCAGAACAGTAAGACGGGTATGGTAAAGCCGGGAAGCAGACCGAGACCGCAGGGAGCAAAGCCGCGGACACAGGGGCAGGCAGGAGCAAAGACACAGCAGGCGGGAGCAAGAGGGCAGAATGCGGCAGGCGCAAAAGCGCAGGGACAAAGCGTGCAGCCGTCACCGGCAAAGAGCGCGCCGCAGGCTCCGGCACAGAGCGAGGTACAGAAGTCTTCTGCTGAGGCAAAGACACAGACAGTAAAAGCGCAGGAGAATATCTCTGCCGAGACAAAGACGGCGCAGACACAGAGCGCGCCGCAGGCAAGAACACAGGCACAGCAGGGAAGCCGTAACGCAAACGACGGAGGAAACCGTCAGGGCGGACGTTACTCAAATGACGGAGGCAATCGTCAGGGCGGACGTTACGCAAACGACGGAGGAAACCGTCAGGGCGGACGTGGTGCAAACGACGGGGGCAACCGCGGACAGGGCGGACGCTACTCAAACGACGGAGGAAACCGCGGACAGGGCGGACGCTACTCAAATGACGGAGGCAATCGTCAGGGCGGACGTTACTCAAATGACGGAGGCAATCGCAGTCAGGGCGGACGTTATCAGGGAGACGGAGCAGGAAGAGGCCGTTCCGTAAATATCCCGAAGGCTCCGACAGAGTCAAAACCGCTTGAAAAAGAGAGCAGAAAGCGTACGGAGCGCGGCGACAGAAACCGCAGCGACAAGGGCGATAAGCTTGAGAGAATGGAAAAGAACGTTCGTCAGAACGGAAAGAACGGGTTCAAGAAGAACCAGAATACAAAGCCGCCGGTACCAAAGCCTGCAGAGAAGCCGGAGGAGACGATCCGCACGATCACACTGCCGGAGCGTCTGACGATCTCAGAGCTCGCAGGGGCAATGAAGGTACAGCCGTCTGCTGTTGTAAAGAA
>CATZPU010000060.1 GCA_958422845.1 uncultured Lachnospiraceae bacterium
TCTGGAGGAAAATGATGCGTATACGATCCAGAAGAAGTATGATGACAAGCTGGGACTGAACTTTCTGGAGATATGGGGACGGCTTGATAAGGGTTTTTATTTTCTGATGCGCATCAGTATCGAGGGAATCCGCGACAGTGTGCGTATTTCTAATGAGTTTATCAAATATATCTGTGTGATCGGCGTTGTTTTCGGAAGTCTCGTGATCTGGTATGTGTCAAGGCGTGTGACGCAGCCGCTGAACCGTCTGACTGAGCTTTCAAAGCGCATGGCAGATCTGGATTTTGATGCAAAGTATACGGGCACTGTAAAGAATGAGATCGGCCAGCTCGGCGAGCATTTCAACCGGATGTCCGAAAATCTGGAAAAGGCGTATTCTCAGCTTTTGACTGCAAATAATGAGCTGCAAAAGGATATAGAACACAAGGAACAGATCGATGAGATGAGAAAGGAATTTCTCTCTAACGTATCGCATGAGCTGAAAACTCCGATCGCATTGATACAGGGGTATGCGGAAGGATTGCAGGAGTGCATCAATGACGATCCTGAGAGCCGTGAGTTTTACTGCGAGGTCATTATGGATGAGGCGGGTAAGATGAACGGGCTTGTGCAGAAGCTTCTGACGCTTAATCAGCTTGAATTCGGCAACGATCAGGTCGTGATGGAGCGGTTTGATCTGGCGGTTCTGCTTTGCAATAAGATACAGTCAGTATCTATCCTCGCACAGCAAAAAGATGCGGACATTTCATATGAGGGCGGGGAGAGCATCCCTGTCTGGGGCGATGAGTTCAAGGTGGAGGAGATCATCACAAATTACCTGAGCAATGCGCTGAATCACATCGGCGGAGAACGCAGGATACTCGTAAGCGCACAGAACAAAGACGGAAATGTACGTGTGACGGTATTTAATACGGGCGAACAGATACCGCAGGAGGATATCGGACGCATATGGGATAAATTTTATAAGGTCGATAAGGCGCGTACGAGGGAATATGGCGGAAGCGGCGTAGGGCTTTCTATTGTAAAAGCGATCATGGAGTCGTTCCATCAGCAGTACGGTGTGTATAATACACAGGACGGCGTCGCATTCTGGTTTGAATTAAAGGACGGAAACTCAGATATAGAGAAAAACAGTTCGGGGAGAGAAGAGAATGAGTAAGGTAGCGGTGATCGGCGGCGGGGCTGCCGGCATGATGGCGGCGATAGCCGCCGCACAGAACGGGCATCAGGTCAGTCTTTATGAAAAGAATGAGAAGCTTGGAAAAAAGATTTTTATTACGGGAAAAGGAAGGTGTAATCTGACAAATGACTGTGAGGTGGAGGAGCTTCTGGAAGCAGTCTGCGTAAACCGCAAGTTTCTCTACAGTGCATTTTATGGATTTACAAGTCAGGATACGATCGCCTTTTTTGAAGAGCAGGGAATGCGTACAAAGACAGAGCGCGGCAACCGTGTTTTTCCGGTGTCAGATCATTCCTCTGATGTCATACGCGCGCTTTCCGATAAAATGAAAAAGTGCGGTGTAAAAGTGAATCTGAATACGGAGGTAGAAAATGTACTGTCAGATCGTGAAGGAGAAGATTCAGACAGACGGTGCATTTGCGGTATCCGGCTGAAGGATGGCAGGGAAATTTCTGCGGATGCTGTGATCGTTGCGACGGGAGGCATTTCTTACCGTTCGACCGGATCGACGGGAGACGGTTATCGGTTTGCAGAAGAAGCAGGACACAGCATTACGCAGCTGTCTCCGTCCTTAGTCCCAATCGAGACGCAGGGAGACTGGGCGTCCAGAATGCAGGGACTTTCTCTGCGAAATGTTGAGGTGACGGTACTTGATGGAAAAAAAGAGATATATTCCGGATTCGGTGAAATGATGTTCACTCATTTCGGAGTGACGGGACCGCTGATTCTGACTGCGAGCAGTCAGATACAGAAAAAGCTCGCAGCTCATCCGCTTCAGATGTATATTGACTTAAAGCCTGCGCTCTCGCCGGAACAGCTTGATGCACGTATCTTGCGGGAGTTTGAAGCGGGAAAGAATAAGCAGTTTAAAAATGTGATAGGAACACTGTTTCCGGCAAAGCTGATTCCTGTCATCATCGAGCGAAGCGGGATTCCGGCTGAGAAAGCGATCCATGATATTTCACGGGAGGAACGGCATGCTCTTGTTACGCTTACGAAGCAGTTTCCTTTGACACTGACGCGTCTGAGGGATTATAATGAAGCCATCATTACGCGCGGCGGTATCAGCGTAAAAGAGATCGATCCGGCGACGATGGAATCAAAAAAGGTATCCGGTCTGTATTTTGCGGGAGAGGTACTGGACCTCGATGCAGTAACGGGAGGTTTCAATCTCCAGATCGCGTGGTCGACGGGATATGCGGCAGGAAGCAGCGTGCCGCAGGTATGACGCAGAGCTGATTTTTGATCGTTTGGGCAGCAGGGCAGAGAAAGGTGCAGAAATAATCAGTGAAATGCAGAATAAAAAGGATAGCGGAGGAAAGAGAATGAGTTTTAATATTGCAATAGACGGTCCGGCAGGCGCCGGAAAAAGTACGATCGCAAAGCGTGCTGCAAAGGAGCTTCAATTTGTATATGTAGATACAGGGGCAATGTACCGTGCGATTGCGCTCGGAATTTTGCGCGCAGGCGCAGATGTAGAGAACGATGTTTCTCTGGAAGAAGCGCTTGGTCAGATCGAGGTGAGCATCGGGTATGAGAATGGAGAGCAGCAGGTATATCTAAACGGTGAGAACGTTTCAGGAATGATCCGCACAGAAGAGGTCAGCCGTATGGCGAGCACGGCGGCGGCAAAGCCGCAGGTGCGATCAAAGCTTACGCAGCTTCAGCGCGATCTGGCAAAACGCGAAAATGTCCTGATGGACGGAAGAGACATCGGAACGGCTACCCTGCCGCAGGCGCAGCTCAAGATATATCTGACTGCAAGCGTGCATACGAGGGCAGAACGCCGCTATCTGGAACAGACACAGCGCGGGGAGCAGTGCAGTCTTGAGGAGATCGAGAAAGATATTGAGGAACGCGATTACCGCGATATGCACAGAGAGACGGCTCCGCTTTGTCAGGCAGAGGATGCTGTGCTTGTGGATTCATCGGAGATGACGATCGAAGAAGTAGTAGAATGCATCCTGAAACTGGCGCGGGAGAGAATGTAACGTGTCAGGAGGCGGCAGGAAGTCACATAAAGGGGAGATGGCATGGAAGTAATTGTAGCGAAAACGGCAGGCTTCTGTTTTGGGGTAAAGCGCGCTGTGGAGCAGGTCTACCGACAGATCGAAGAGGGGCAAAAGCCGATCTATACATACGGACCGATTATTCATAATGAAGAGGTGGTGCGCGAGCTTGAGGAAAAAGGAGTCCGCATCATTGAAGATGAGGCGCAGCTTGCGTCCGTTTCAGAGGGAACAGTGATCATCCGCTCACATGGAGTGGCGGAGAGGATATACAAGATCCTTGAAAACAGAAATATAAAAGTGGTGGACGCGACCTGTCCGTTTGTCAAAAAGATACACCGGATCGTCCATGAACACAGCAAAAACGGCGCAGATGTCGTGATCATCGGCAATGACGGTCATCCGGAGGTAGAAGGCATTAAGGGATGGTGCTGTAAAAAAGTTACCGTGATCGGCACAGAAGAGGAGGCGAAAGCTTTTACACATAATTGTGCCGTTCCTCTGTGTATTGTGTCGCAGACGACATTTAATTACAAGAAATTTGATAAATTAGTTGAAATTATTTCTAAAATGCGTTATGATAAGGTGGATATTTTGAATACGATATGCAGTGCTACGGAGGAGCGGCAGTCGGAGGCGAGGGATATAGCGGCGAGAGCCGACTGTATGATCGTGATCGGCGGAAGCCACAGCTCCAACACTCGCAAATTGTATGAAATTTGTCAAAAAGAATGTGCAAATACTTACTATATACAAACACTGAAAGATTTGGATATTCGGCTATTGCCATCCAGGGGTTGCGTAGGTATTACAGCAGGGGCATCGACCCCAAATAATTTGATTGAGGAGGTTTCAAAACAATGTCTGATATGAGTTTTGAACAAATGCTGGAAGAATCATTAAAAACAATTCATAATGGAGAGGTAGTCGAAGGCACTGTCATTGATGTCAAAGAAGACGAGATCGTCTTGAACATTGGATATAAGGCAGACGGTATCATTACCAGAAGCGAATATACAAATGAAGCTAACGTTGACCTTCGCACACTCGTACAGGTGAATGACACGATGGAAGCAAAGGTTCTGAAGGTAAACGACGGAGACGGACAGGTACTGCTTACTTACAAGCGTCTTGCAGCAGAAAAAGGAAATAAGAGACTTGAGGAAGCGTTCAATACACAGGAAGTTCTGACAGCTCCGGTTGCTCAGGTACTGACAGGCGGTCTGAGCGTAGTTGTTGACGAGGCAAGAGTATTTATTCCGGCAAGCCTCGTATCTGATACTTATGAGAAGAATCTCGACAAGTATGCAGGACAGGAGATTGAATTTGTTATCACAGAGTTCAATCCGCGCAGAAGAAGAATCATCGGCGACCGCAAGCAGCTTCTCGTAGCTAAGAAAGCTCAGATGCAGAAAGAACTGTTTGAGAGAATCGCAGTGGGCGATACAGTTACAGGCGTAGTAAAGAACGTTACAGATTTCGGCGCGTTTATCGATCTTGGCGGAGCAGACGGTCTGCTTCATATCTCAGAGATGTCCTGGGGACACGTTGAGAATCCGAAGAAGGTATTCAAAGTTGGCGACGAGGTTACAGTCCTGATCAAGGACATCAACGGCGACAAGATTGCACTCAGCCTGAAATTCGAGGATCAGAATCCGTGGCTTACAGCTGCTGATAAGTACGCAGTAGGCAATGTTGTAAGCGGCAAAGTTGCAAGAATGACAGACTTTGGTGCATTCGTAGAGCTTGAGCCGGGCGTGGACGCTCTGCTTCACGTATCTCAGATCTCACACGAGCATGTGGATAAGCCGTCTGACATCTTAAGCGTAGGTCAGGAGATCGAGGCAAAAGTCGTTGATTTCAACGGCGAGGACAGAAAGATCAGCCTCAGCATGAAGGCGCTCGAAGCAGTTTCAGATGCTGCTGAGACGGTTTATGAGGAGACAGATGCTGAATAATCTGTACGGGAGGTTAAAGATATGAAAATTGTATTTGACGAGAGTCTGTACACAGGAAACGAGCTGATCGACAGCGAACACAAAGAACTGATCAGCCGTGTGAACAAGCTGGTAGAGAGCTGTGAGCAGGGAACTGAGAAGATGACAGCGATCAAGACGCTTGACTTCCTGATGGACTACACAGAGTATCACTTCACAGACGAAGAGAAACTTCAGAAAGAAGTCGGATACGATCAGCTTGACGCTCATCATGCAAAGCATGAGGAATTCAAGCAGTCAGTCAGCGAACTGCGCGAGATGCTCGAAGAGGAGGAAGGTCCGAGCGAAGCATTCGTAAGTGCAGTAAATAAGAATATCACAGACTGGCTTGTGAACCACATCCAGAAGTGGGACAAAGCAATCGCTGATTTTATCAAAGCTCAGAACTAAGAATTACAAAAAGCTCTGGTTGGGACTTGTATGAGTTCCGATCAGAGCTTTTGTGTTAAGTATCAGATATCTGAAAGAATGACGCTTATATTGGGGTTCTTTGCCAAGCGTTGAGGGAAAATGTTTTTTCGGAAGGAGAACGGAACATGTATACGACCTTGATATATGAAAACAGCATATCAGTATCGGATTATCTGGAGGGGTATGTGGACGTCTCCGGTTTTCTGGAAGCATGTAAGAATTGCAGAAACTATGGGCGCATATGGGCGTGCCCGCCGTATGATTTTGATGTGGAGCAGTATTGGAAAAAATACGAGACGTTGCAGCTTCTGGCTGTGAAGATCGTGTTTGATCCGTCTTACACGGAAAAAACGTACACACCGGACGAATTGCAAAGACTGATCGCCCCAATACTGTATCGAGAAAAACAGAAGATCAGCGATATTCTGTTTCAAAGAGAGCAGGAATATTCGGGCAGCGTAAGTTTGTCTGCCGGAAGCTGCTGCCGCTGTCCGGACGGCTGTCTGCGCGCAGCAGGAAAGATGTGCCGTTATCCTGAAACCATGCGCTATTCGATCGAATCACTCGGCGGAAACGTCGGTCTGACGCTTAGTAAATTGATGGGACTGCATCTGGAATGGATGGAAGAGGGTAGGCTGCCGCACCATTTTGTGTTGGTGGGAGGGCTGCTGCTACCGGAGGGGTAAGTGGAGAGTTTTTAGTGTCTCGACCTGCTTCCTGATCTTGTCCTCATGCTCGCTGCGGTCGCGGGAAATGAATTCCAACGTCAGAAATTCCGGAGATATTTCTGAGATGATGTCACGGATAGCAGGATCGGTAAATGGTTCATGGCTGTCGATTGCAAGTACGTGATACATAGATTTAATAAAGCGTTCGTTGTAGTCGGACGGCACATGGGGCTGGCTGCGCAGATAGTTTTCCATGTATTCGCCTGAGAGCGTCTGATGAAGGTGAACGCCTTTTATAAAAGGAAGAAGTTCGCGGTGTGCAAAAAGCATCTGGCGGATGTATGCAATGCCTTCAGACTGGGTGCGGATGCTGTTGTTTGTGTGAAGAAAATGACCGAGATCAAGCATGATCCCCTTTTTGGGGTACGCTACCAGATCCAGAAGCAGTTTTGTAAGCGCAGGGTCTGTCATGCGAAGTCCGGGCCACCAGAGATTCTCCATCAGAAAATAAAAAGGAGCATCCGTATAGTCCGAGAGCAGTTCATTGATCAGCTGCGCAGAAGCGCAGATCACATCTTCATCTGAATAAGAAAACTGATTCGTAAGAATATCAGTCGTGCGTACATTGCAGATATGAAAGACAACGTAACGAGCGTGGTGTATGC
>CATZPU010000061.1 GCA_958422845.1 uncultured Lachnospiraceae bacterium
CGGGCGTTGTTGCAGGTCTGTCTCTTCTGATCTATGTGGGACTGACGCTGGTGAGCCTGAATGCGTTCGATCTGACGCTGACACTTCCGGGTATCGCAGGTATTATCCTGACGATCGGTATGGCCGTGGACGCGAACGTCATTATCTACGCACGTATCCGCGAGGAGATCGCGGCAGGAAAGTCGGTGAAGCTGGCGATAAAGACAGGTTTCCAGAAAGCGCTTTCCGCAATTCTTGACGGAAATATCACGACACTTATCGCAGCGTTCGTGCTGAACCTGATGGGAACGGGAAGCGTAAAGGGATTCGCCCAGACATTGGCGCTTGGTATCGTTCTGTCTATGATCACTGCGCTTGTCATCTCACGTCTGATCGTTATGGCTTTGTATGAGCTTGGCTTCAAGGACGCGAAGTATTACGGCAAGGCAAAGCAGACGAAGATGATCAATTTCATCGGTAAAAAACATATTTTCTTCGTTGTTTCTATCGTGATGATCCTTGCGGGACCGATCTTTATGGGAATCAACTCCGCAGCAGGAAAGGGAGCGCTCAACCTGAGCATGGACTTCAAGGGAGGTACTTCTACAAGCGTTATTTTCAACGACGATCTGACGATCGCAGAGCTTGATGCCGATGTGAAACCGATCATCATGAAGGTGACGGGCGATGCGGAGATCCAGACGCAGAAGGTAGCCGGATCAAACGAAGTATTTATCAAGACGCGCGTACTTACGCTGGATGAGCGTGAAGAGGTATCGCAGGCGCTTCAGGACGCATACGGCATCGACAAGAAGGCGATCAACTTCGAGACGATCTCCTCTACAGTCAGCAGCGAGATGCGTCAGGATGCAGTCACAGCCGTTTTGATTGCAGCGCTTTGTATGCTCGTATATATTTGGTTCCGGTTTAAGGATATCCGTTTTGCAGGCAGCGCCGTTCTTGCGCTTTTGCACGATGTACTTATCGTATTTGCATGCTATGCGGCTGTCCGCATTTCGGTGGGAAATACCTTTATTGCCTGCATGCTGACGATCGTAGGATATTCGATCAACGCAACGATCGTTATCTTTGACCGCATCAGAGAGAATCAGAAGCTGATGGGTAAGGCTTCTCTGGCAGATATCGTCAATACAAGTATCACACAGACGCTTACGAGAAGTATCTATACATCCTTTACGACATTTATTACGATCGCAGTGCTGTATGTACTCGGTGTAGCTACCATTAAGGAATTTGCACTTCCGATGATCGTAGGTATCGTGGCGGGAGGATATTCGTCCGTATGTATCACAGGAGCGTTGTGGTACGTTATGAAAGGACGTACAAAAAAGGCTGAGGCATACGTTTTGCCATAAAGCACAGAGTATGAAACGTAACTGACTGGTTACTGAGTGAAAAACTGTCCGGATCGTCTGCTTCCGGAAGCCGGAGGGCTTTTGGGGCAGCGTTCGGGCAGTTTTTGTGTTATAGGAAAGGACTTGTATGAGAAAGAAGAAAGAAAAGTGGTTCGTTGCGGCAAAACGGGCCGATTTTGAACAGATAGCAAAAAAGTTTTCCATCGATCCTGTGACGGCGCGGCTGATCCGAAACCGCGACGTTGTGGGAGACGAACAGATGGAGTCGTACTTAAACGGCGGAATGGAATCACTCTGTGATCCGAAGCTGATGAAAGGATGTTCGGAGTCGGCAAAGCTCCTTGCGAAAAAAATTCGGGAGGGCAAAAAAATCCGTATTATCGGAGATTACGATATTGACGGAGTCAATGCGACGTATATTTTGTACCGCGGGATCATGCAATGCGGAGGAAACGTTGATTTTGAGATACCGGACCGTATGAAGGACGGATACGGATTGAATATCCAGTTGATCGAGCTGGCTCTCGCAGAAGAGGTTGACACTGTGATCACCTGCGACAACGGGATCGCTGCGCTTGATGAGATCGCATATGCGCGGGAAAAGGGGATGACAGTGATCGTCACGGATCACCATGAGCCCCGATACGAAGCGTGCGAGGAAGAGTTGGCAGTGACAGAAGCGTCAGAGGAAGGAGTAAAAACGCGAAAAGCGACAGAGCGACATGCGAAAAACAGCAGATTGGAAGAGAGAAAAGCAGAAGATGGGAATATCGGGACGAGAAATTTAGTGCGCAGATACCTTCTGCCGGACGCAGATGTTCTCGTCAACCCGAAACAGGAAGATTGCGGCTATCCTTATAAAAAGCTGTGCGGAGCAGCAGTGGCGTGGAAGGTGATCTGCTGTCTGTTTGAGGTGTGCCACGTTCCGTTTGAGCAGGCAGAAGAGCTTCTTCCGTTCACCGCATTCGCAACGGTCGGTGATGTGATGGAGCTTGACGGAGAAAACCGTATTCTTGTGAAAGAGGGACTGAAAAGGCTGCCGCATACGAAAAACTGCGGACTTCGTGCCCTTGTCGCTGCGAACGAATTGGATATAACAGGTATTTCATCTTATCATATCGGATTTGTGCTCGGTCCCTGTATCAATGCGAGCGGGCGGCTCGATACGGCGAAACGTTCTATGCGTCTTTTGCTTGCAGAGGATCCGATGGAAGCAAAAAAACTGGCAGAGGAGTTAAAAGAGCTGAACGATGAGCGAAAGACACTGACGTTGGAGGCGGTATCGGAGGCGTGTGAGCTGATCGATACGGGCGTATATGACCGCGACCGCGTGTTCGTTATTTATCTGCCGTCCTGTCATGAGAGTATCGCAGGGATCGTAGCGGGAAGGCTGCGCGAGCGATATGGAAAGCCGACGTTTGTAGTGACGGATTCTAAGGACGGCGCAAAAGGCTCAGGCCGTTCCATAGAAGCGTACTCGATGTTTGACGAAATGGTAAAGTGCGGCGATGTCTTTACGAAATACGGCGGTCATCCGATGGCGGCAGGCTTTTCACTGGAGAAAAGCCGTATTGATGAGATGCGCACGCGGCTGAATGAGAACTGTACTTTAAGTGAAGACGATATGGTGGAGAAAGTCACGATCGACGTGCCGATGCCGCTTGACTACATAAACGAGTCTCTGATCGACGAGCTGTCTCTGCTTGAGCCGTTCGGACGGGGAAATGAGAAGCCGCTCTTTGCGGAGGCGCACCTTTCTCTGCTTGGCGCGCGAATTCTAGGAAAAAATGCAAACGTCGTTAAGCTGCGTGTGATGAACCGCGCAGGTTGTGTGATGGACGCTATGTATTTTGGCGATCCGGAGGAGCTGCGCGAATATCTTGCAGAAAAATATGACCGGACGAAGGTGCAGGAGCTTTTCTGGGGACGCGGATCGGAGATGGAGTTGGATATCGCGTATTATCCGTCTGTGAATGAATATATGGGAAGAAAAACACTTCAGATCGTAATAAAGAATTATAAGTAACAGCACAGTCATTAAGCGGCTGCGCCGGTCGTACGGATGGTTCCGATAGTTGCCTAACACTTTTATTCATGGTACAATAAGAAATACTGAGAAGCTTTTGGGGATACAGACATGAAGGAAAGGAAATGTGTATGGGGATTTATGTGAACAGTAAAACAGCGTATACCTTATACAGAAGTGAGACAGAAAAGCCGTATTTTGTAGATAAAACAAAAATGCTCGAAGAATTATTTCCTCTGGTACAGACCGGAAATAATCATGTCTGTATTACCAGACCGAGGCGTTTTGGAAAAACGGTAGCGGCAAATATGATCGCAGCCTTTTTTTCAAAGGGCTGTAATGCCGGAGATATTTTTGATACACTCCGAATTGCAGAGTCAGATGGATATGAGGAATACAGGAATCGGTTTCCGGTTATCCATATTTCTTTTCATGAACTGGACAGAGCATGCAGTTCTTATGGGGATTATATCGGGCGCATTGAAAAACGGCTGATTCGGGACATTAGAAAAGAATATCCGGAAGCAGATATTGAGGAGACAGACAGTGCGGCGGATACGCTTTTAGATCTGTATGCGCAGGAAGAAGAGGCAAGATTTGTCTTTGTTTTTGATGAATGGGATTTTATTTTCCATCAGAATTTTATTACGGAACAGGATAAGAAAGAATATCTTTTGTTTTTGCGGAATCTTTTAAAGGACAGACCGTATGTGCGGCTTGCCTATATGACGGGGATTCTTCCGATCGCAAAGTACAGCAGCGGATCGGAACTGAATATGTTCAGTGAATTTACCATGGCTTCCGAGGAGCGGTTTTCTGAATATTTCGGGTTTACAGAACAGGAAGTTGATCTGCTGTTTGAACGTTATCAGAAACAAAAAAAGCAGCCGGAGCAGGTGACAAGAGAAGGACTGAAGAGCTGGTATGACGGATACCATACGAAAGCAGGAGAGCGGCTTTATAATCCGCGATCCGTGGTGCTGTCTTTATCAAACAATAATTTGGGAAATTACTGGACCAGTTCAGGACCTTACGATGAGATATTCTATTATATTCAAAATAATGTGGATGCCGTGCGGGATGATCTGGTTTTGATGGTATCAGGGACGGCGGTTCCGGCTAAGATATGGGAGTATGCGGCAACAGCACAGGAGTTAAAGACAAAGGAACAGATTTTATCGGCAATGGTGGTTTATGGATTTTTAAGCTATGAAAACGGGATGGTCTCTATTCCGAATAAAGAATTGATGGACCAGTTTGCGGATATGCTGAAACGGGAAGCATCCTTTGGCTACGTATACCGGCTGGCAAAGGGATCAGAAAAAATGCTTCAGGCGACTCTTCTGGGAGATACGAAGACAATGGAGCAAATTTTAGAACAGACACATGATATGGAAACGCCGATTCTTTCCTATAATCATGAAACGGAATTAAGTGCAGTGGTAAATCTTGCCTATTTATCTGCAAGAGATTACTACCGCGTAGAGCGGGAAGAAAAGGCGGGAAAAGGATTTGTAGATTTTATTTTTTATCCGGAAATGCCGTCGGCAAAAGATGGGATTATTCTGGAACTGAAAGTAGATCACTCGCCGGAAGAAGCGATCGCGCAGATTCGTGAAAAGAATTACGCGGTTCGTTTTGATGGGAAAATATTGCCAAACGGCAGAATTCTTTTGGTCGGAATCAGTTATGACAGAGAAAAAAAGATACATCACTGTAAAGTAGAGGAATTAAAACAATATAGTTAAGAAAGTATGGAAGAAAAAAGCAAAGAGGGTGTTGCAGAATACATCCGGCGGTATCCTTTCGGGTGATTTTCCACCGGAAGCAGTATTTTACAACACCCTCTTTCACTGGTATATTTGCTCATCAAAATTTCAGATGAGAAAAGTAAGCCTTATCCTTTGTGGAAAGCTTTCTTTTATATTTGAGCGTCACGGATTCATCCCAGTAAAAGCGGTTGAACTTGGATGATTTTTTGACTTTCATTTTTACCTGTACCTTATTTTTAGAAAAGAACAGGGAACCGGTACCCTTATTTCCCCAACTGTCCTCCCATTTGAACTTTGCGACCTTGTTCTTTTTCAGTGGGGCAGTGATCGTATTCGTCTGATAAAGCGGCGAGCCATTGATGCCGTAATGCTCGACGACGAAAGATACCTTCTTTTTTGTGAGCTTCGTAACGACGAGGGAGGTCGTGGGCTTTCTTTTTGCTCCGGATGCCCAGGGACCGCTTACTTTGTATGATTTCTGGTAAACACCGGTACGCGCTTTTGACGCTGCCTGTGCGTTCAGAGGCAGAGCGCAGATCATTACAAGCAGGAGAAGAAAGAGATTCAGGTGTTTTTTTGCTGTTTTCATGAAAAACCTCCTTTAAAATGAAAATAGGTTGATAAAATTACAGAAGAATCTGCTGCGGGCGTCTTTGTTTGAAAATTGTGTAGCTGCAAAAACCAAGTGAGGAAAGGATTTCGTGCGCCTTTTTGAAATCAAAACAAAGATGCTGCGGAGCGTGTGCGTCTGAGCCGATCGTGATAAGCTCTCCGCCAAGCTCTTTGTATCTGCGCAGGACGTCCGTACAGGGATTCGGTTCTCCGAGACCGTATTTCAGCCCGCCGGTATTGATCTCCAGACATTTGCCGTTATCAATGAGAAAGCGAAGAACGGGATCGATCACATCTGCATATTTCTCATAGGAGTAAAAGAGATTGCGGTTCGGACCGTAGCGCACGATAAAGTCAAGGTGTCCGAGCGTGTCAAAAGATTCCGGAGCCATCTGCTTAAGCCCTTCATACTGCTCCCTGAAAAAATCAGCGTAGCAGTCCTCCTCTTTTCTGCCTGCAAAGCAGCCGCCGTAATAGGGATCTTCCCCGTACAGAAGATGGCAGGAGGCAATAATAAAGTCGAAGGGATACGTATCTGCGAGACGCATAAGCTGCGGGGCAAGGTGCTTCTGGATTCCGAATTCCATGCCCGTACCGATCCACAGTCTGTCACGGTATTGCTCTTTCAGCTTTTCAAGCGACGGGAAATACGCATCAAAATCAAGCTCGAAACATTCCTCGACCGGAGGATAGTCAGGATCATGGTGCTCCGTAAAACAAAGCCCGTCCAGTCCGAGCGCGAGGGCGCGTTCCGCCATTCGCTGCGCAGACGTATCGCTGTCGCCGGAAAAGTCCGAATGAAGATGAAAGTCGTATCTGATTCCCATATGTGTTCCTCCTTTAAGAACATCATATCGGATATAAAATAAAAAGTCTATAAATTTTTGGAAGAAAATCATATTACTACTTGAATTTTTGGGATAAATTAGTTAGAATAATAGACAGGTTGAGGTTTTTTTAACAAATGAAGATACCTCGACATTTACCTAATCAAAATTACATTTAGGAGGAATTGTAATCATGGCAGTAAAAGTTGCGATTAATGGATTTGGACGTATCGGTCGTCTTGCATTCAGACAGATGTTTGGTGCAGAGGGTTATGAAGTTGTTGCTATCAACGACCTGACAAG
>CATZPU010000062.1 GCA_958422845.1 uncultured Lachnospiraceae bacterium
TAATTCAGGATAAATCTCCTGACATTTTACAGTGGATCAGTCATTTGCTGTTTATTCTATTATTGAAGATCTGCGAGCGAGCGGTTCAGCCCCTCTGCGACCGCCTGTGCCATCGCATTTTTGTTTTTCTGGTAGAAACTGATGTCGTCCTTATCGTCGATAAACGCAGTTTCAAGCAGACCGTAAGAGACGCCTGCCTGCTGACACGTTCTCGCATTGAGCAGCCCTGATGATTTAAAGATACCTGTGCCGCCGCCCCATACGCGGAAGCCTGTCCCGCTTGCAACAGATGCTACGATGTTTCTGTCGATCGACGTATCTCCTTTTGCGGAATTAACATACATGCCGATTCCCTTATAGGAGCCGTCGCCCTTCGGGTCTTTGCTTGATGCGACCGTTGCATTAAAATGTACTTCGAGGACGTAATCATATTTTTTGAATTCGGGGTCCGGTCCCGGCTTTCTCTTTGCCAAAACTTGATAACAGTCGTAATCCTGATCGTACATGACAAGATTCAAACTCGGATTCAGCGTCCGAAGCTGCTGTGCGATCAGCGTGGCAAATTCCCTCGTCAGGACGTCCTCGCGATACGTTGCGTTGGAATAATATCCGACGGCGCCTGAATCTCCCTGCCCGTGTCCCGCTATGATGAGGACAGACTTCTGAGGCATCGACTGCGTATCGGCGCTCCCGTCCGTGCCGATCACGATTCCGTCTACGACGGTGCTGATGCTCATTTTACCATTGTTTTTGAAATGATAACGAACGCCGCCGATCGTCTGCCAGCCTGTCTGTACGATACAGTCCTCAAGATAATATCTGAAGCCGTTTACTGTGATCCATCCGTCTTTACGGACGCCGTTTTTGTTGAAATAGTATTTTTTACCGCCGATCTTCTTGAAACCTGTCGTTTTCTTTCCGGAGACGTAATAATACGTCTTTCCGCCGCGCGTATACCATCCTTTGGCAAGACCGATCTTTTTTCCGTCCTCGTCCGTCCTGTATCCTGCCGGTGAAACGCCGTTTCGAAGCAGCCGCCCCTTTTTATCGACATACCGCCCGTCGATCCAGCGATTCTTCTGCATCACGCCGTTATTTGCGAAATAATACGTGTCGGAGCCTATCTTTCTCCAGCCTGTGATCGCGCGGCCGCGAACGCCAAGCTTCTTTCCATTACTGAAAAAATATTTTTTACCGTGATATTCCGTCCAGCCGACGCATGCGCTTCCGTCTTCCTGAAAACAGAAAATATCGTCGCCTATCTTTTTAAGTCCGGTGTACATAGCTCCAAGCGTTCCGGCATTTCCGCGAGGCGTCAGATAGTAGTTCTTTCCCTTGATCGTACGCCAGCCGCCGTACTGCAACACGCCTTTTTTGGAAAAATAGAACTGCTTCTCCCCTATCGTGCAGAAGCCTTTTACCATACTCCCCTTCGGGCCTTTCTCATCTGCCTTCTTTCTGAAGTAGTACAGCTTATTGTCGATCTTTTTCCAGCCTTTTTGCAGTTTGCCCGCGGATTTATAATAAAATTTGTATCCGTTCTCCGAATACCAGCCCGTCCGCTTGTTCTGTCCGAAATAATCAGGTCCTACGATACCCTCTCCTGAAAGTCCGTTCTCCGGACTGGTGGAGCCCGCCTCTGTCTCCTTTTCGGACGTACCCTCATGCAGAGAATTCTCCTCCGTCTCCTTTTCGGACGTACCCTCATGTGAGGAGTTCCCCTCCGTTTCCTTTTTGGACATCTCCTCATGCGCGGATTCTTCCTGTGTCATTTCACTTGCAGACGCAGAAAAAGACGCACCTCCTAAAGCGCCTATCATTACGGCGCCCAAAAGCGCTAACCAAAATTTTCTCTTCATAAAACTGTTCATCCCCTATTTATCACGGTTATTTATTACGGTTTTATGAAATATTATCACAGAATTATGAATTATTCAAGACTTTTATAATTTTTATAGCAGTACTCGATAATACTTTTTCTCGTAACGATCCCGATAAATATACGATTATCGTCGATAACAGGGATAAAATTCTGGTTCATGGACGTCATAACAAGGTCTTCTATATTGCAGTTTACATTGATCGGCTGGTTGTCCCGCTTGCGTGAAAACTTCTTTATGGGTATATCCTCCGCGTCGCGCAGGCTTAGATTCCCGCGATGCTTCAGCTCCCATAAAATATCCCCCTCCGTCAGCGTACCGACATAATTTCCCGTGCGATTGATGATCGGTACGGCTGAATATCTGTGGTATTCCATCTTCTCAAGAGCCTGTCTGAGCGAATAGTCGTCAAACAGGTACATTACTTCGCTTTTCGGAACTAAATAAAACAATATATTCATCTGATGATCCCCTTTATAGTTGTCCGGTATCACCTCGATATCCGGCTTTGACTTATATTTTTATTCTACCATACGGTATAAAACGATTCAATAAAAGGGAAGATTATTTAGAATAAATTAAGTTTTCTCATAATCTTACAGGAACTCGATCTGTATTCTTCCGTTGTGCGTCTTAGCCTGTAAAGATTTCTGTCTGGCTGCATCGAATACGTTATCCAGATTATTAAAGCCATTATTCGTCGTGCTGCTGATATTGTAGTCATTCTGATTACCGATCACCGTCGCGGTCACAAATCCGTTGCTCGTCTGCAATACGATATGATCGCTGATGATATTTTTTCCGGTCACTGCGCCGTTTTGCGTCTGTAAAGAAAACGCATCGTCAAAGCGGCATTCTTTTGCTGTGATCAGACCGTTTCCTGCCGCCGCTTCAAGCTTTTGACCGCGTACATTAGAAAGCTCGATCTTTGCATTATTCGACTGGATAGAAAGTCGCTCAATACTGCTGTTTTCGACGCGGATCATACCGTTGGAGCTGCTGATATCTGCTGCTGTGAGACCGCCAAGCCCTGATGCGCGGATCGTACCGTTCGTTGTTTTCAAAAACAGATTGCCGGCAAAGCTGATCGGAAGCTCCAGTACAAGGATATTAAAATCCTTGAAAAAACTTAAGAAATTCAGGTGCAGAGAGCTTTTTCCTTTCATTTCATGGTGAAAATCAAAGACTCCGTTTTCCTCTGTAAAAGTAACGTGATCGACGCCTTCGCGCGGTTTAAAAAATACGCGTACCGGACCTTCTTCGACTGTCTTTAAGCGGATCCTCAGATTATCCGTCTGTACACGAACCGTATGGATCATCTCCGAAGATTCATACCCGTGCTTTTCCCTGCTCCCCGCTTTTGCCGTATAGACAACGATCCCGCCGTACTCCGCGCGTATCTTCGATGCGACCTCCTCAGGCGTTTCCATTTTACTGATGATCTCCTCTTCCGTGTAACCCTGCTCTATCCCGTCAAGAATCAGTTCTTCGTAGAAATCCTCTATCTGCGCCAGATCATCCCCTGGAAAATCGATCAGCTGGAATTTCAGCTTCCGCAAATATTCTTCTTTTTTCATGCTTCCTCCGCCTCCTCTTTTTCTTCCTCCGGTGCAGCCTCATTTCTCTCTCTCACAAACCGGTATACATTTTGTATCTCTTCCCATTCATCGAGAAACTGTTCGATTTTTCTTTGCCCGACGTCGGTAAGCCGGTAATACTTGCGCATTCGTCCATTGTATT
The DNA here is from genome assembly GCA_958422845.1 of uncultured Lachnospiraceae bacterium. Taxonomy (GTDB): domain Bacteria; phylum Bacillota; class Clostridia; order Lachnospirales; family Lachnospiraceae; genus Choladousia. Next base: position 3,621 of record CATZPU010000062.1, read on the forward strand.
CCTGCCGATACGTCTCAAGACTTCCGTTTTGTTCCAGTCGCTTCAAAATAGGATAAAGCGTCGACTCGGATATTTCGATACTGTCCTCCAGATCCCTGACGATCATATACCCGTATGACGGGCCTTTTCGCAGTACCGCGAGCACACATACCTCAAGAATGCCCTTCTTTCTCTGAACATCCATCCATACTCCTCCTTTCCTACGTGCTGTTCTGTCTGCTGTATTCGTATTTCATCTATACTATACCTTATATAGTATGTATAATATACTATATAAAACATAGTATGTCAAGCAAAAAGAATGTGCCAAAGCATATTTGCCAAAGCACATTCTTACATTAGATTACATTTTGAAACAAATACACATCCTGCGATCTGCCTTTTATCTCAGGATAAAGGCTTTTCGCGCTTCATCCTCGTGATCTCTACAAGAGAAAGCTTTGTCATATCGATAAGCTTCGTTGGCACAGGATCTTTTTTCAGTTCGCCGTCCAGCAAAGCAAGAAGCTCCCTGACAGATTCCTTCTGCTTCATATTGATAAAATCTACGATAATGATCCCGCTTAAGTTGCGCAGCCTAAGCTGATGGGCAATCTCAATGGCAGCCTCCCGATTGATCTTCAAAAAGGCAGCCTCCTGATTTTTTCCGCCCTCGTATTTTCCGGTATTGACGTCGATCGCTGTAAGCGCTTCTGTCGGCTGTATCACGAGATAGCCGCCTGATCCAAGCCAGACTTTCTCAGAAAAAGCCAGGGAGAGCTGCTTTTCAAGAGAATACAACTTTTGCATCGGGAGCAGATGGTCGCGATACAGCTCAAGCTTTCCCGTATCCTCACTCTGATACTGCGCCAGATATTCATAAATCTCATCAAACAGCTTCTGATCGTCCGTGATGATCCGTTTTGCGTCGTCGCTGTACAGATTTTGCAGACGTACAAGATACTGCGGCGGCGTACGCATCAGGCAGGAAAAGCAGGTGCGGTATCCTGCCTGTGAAAGCAGCGTTTCATATTGCTTTGCCAGACGGAGCGCGTCGCTGCGGATCCGTTCCTGTGGTGCGTCCTTCGCATTTGTGCGCACGAGCCATCCAAAGCTGCGCGCATCGGCAGAGGGCTGTATATCTGCATCGATCTCCCGCATCCAGCCGGAGAGCCTTTCCTTTTCACTCTTATCGATCTTTGAAGATACAGAGATACAGGTGTTGCCGCCTGTCAGCAGAACGTATTTTCCGTGAAGCGTCAGGTTTGTCGTAACCGACGGATATTTGGACTTGATGCTTTCACGGCTGATCTGTACGAGCAGCTCGTCTCCTGCCTGCAGCTTCTTTGAGCTTCCCTTTTTCGTATAAACGGGCGTTTTTGCATCTTTCAAAGCCAGATAGCAGATCTGACCGGGCAAAATTTCCACAAACGCCGCGTCAAGCTGCTTTGCAATATTTTTCACCTTTCCGATGTAAATATCGCCAAGCATCGTCTTATCTGCTTCGTCGGGATCACGGTGTATCTCTGCCGCCCTGCCCTCCTGCATCAAAAAAGAGCATATTCTTTTTTCCATGCGGGTGATCAGATAAACATTTTCACTCATTTGATCTCTTCTCCGAGTTCTCCAAGTGGAACCAGATTTCGTTTTTCTCCGTTTCCCGTATCTGCGTACACCTCGCAGCGATGTATTTCATATGCGAACGGAGCAGGCTCCCTGCCGAGCGTTTTCATATAAGTATCCATGACAAGCTCCGGCTTTATATTCGATACGCTTCCTGCCGAAAGTTTCATAAATACAGTGCCGGCATTTACCTTCATTTCATAGATCAATGGACGCAGATCGATCTCCTTTTCTGACTTTTTCGTTTTTTTCATAACAGGAATATGCTCCTGTGCATAAAAGTGTGAAATACCGGACTGCCAGTCTCCCTCCGGCTCATAGCCTTTGCGGAAACGAAGCTGATAGTCGGCCGCCGCTACAAGCGTCATTGCTTTATTTGCTTTTCCATCCGGCACCTCATAAAATCCCGTCACACGGATGCCGTCGACCCCGACGTCATTCAGCGCGCGGATCGCCTCTGCGCTTGAGATCGGCGTGCGAAGCTCAATATCCATATACTCTGCCACGCTTGTAAGCCCGACGCCAAGCGGCGCGGCAAATGACATGATCATATGAGGGCTCATCCCTTCTGAATACGCAATATCGATGCCTGCCCGACGGATCGCTTTCTGGAAATACCGCATCACATCGAGATGTCCGATAAACTTCATGATACCGTATTTTTCAAATTTTACTCTTACCTTCATGACTGTCCGGCACCTCCTCTGTTTTCTGTACACACGCCTACGCCGTACTTAGCGGCTCCGCAGCCGGAACAGTTCATGCGGCAGTTCGGCGTTACTTCGCCGCGGTTCGCCTTCTCCCATTCTTTTTGCAGAAATTTCTTTGTCACACCGATGTCGATGAAATCCCACGGGAAAATTTCATCAACAGAGCGTTCGCGCAGCGTATAGAAATCCATATCGATGCCACAGTCTGCAAATGCGGCGAGCCATCTGTCATAATCCCAGAACTCTGTCCATGCATCATACAGCGCACCTTTTTTGTATGCGTCAAGGATCACTGCCGATATGCGTCTGTCTCCCCGTGCAAATACGCCCTCAAGCAGCGTTACATCTGCCTGATGCCAGTTGTAGCGGATGCTTTTCTGATTCAGCATCTCCCGTATCTCATGATTCACTGTCTTTGCAAATCCTAGATAATCGCCTGGTGTGAACATCCGCGCCCACTGGAACGGCGTAAACGGCTTTGGAACAAAAAACGAAGTGCTGACCGTGATCTGACATTTTCCGTTTCTTTCCTCTTTCGGGATCTCATAGTATTTTTTCGCAATATTTTCTGCCAGATGCGCAATGTCTTTGCGGTCCTCTTCTGTCTCAAGCGGAAGCCCCAGCATAAAATACAGTTTGACCTTATTCCAACCGCCATGGAACGCCTTGTCGGCGCCCTCTAAAATTACTTCCTCCGTAAGTCCCTTATTGATAATATCGCGGAGCCTCTGTGATCCCGCCTCCGGCGCAAACGTAAGACTGCTCTTTCGCACATCCTGCACTTTACTCATAACATCGAGAGAAAATGCGTCGATGCGAAGAGACGGCAGGGAGATATTGATGTTCTGATCACGGAATTCCTCGA
>CATZPU010000063.1 GCA_958422845.1 uncultured Lachnospiraceae bacterium
GGGATGATGGATGCATGAAATTGTTAGTAGTAGAAGATGATAAAGGTCTGGCAAACGGGATCGCATTTTTTATGGAGCGGGAAGGGTACGAGGTGCTTCATGCAGGAAATTTGAAACGGGCGGGCGAGCTGCTTTCTGAGAATGCTCCCGATGCCATTTTGCTCGATCTCAACCTGCCTGACGGAGATGGGATTGATTTTTGCAGGAGTATCCGCGTAAGCTCGCAGGTGCCGGTAATTATGCTGACAGCGCGCGATATGGAGACGGACGAGGTGCAAGGACTCCTAAGCGGCGCAGATGATTATCTGACAAAGCCCTTTTCTCTGGCTGTTTTAAAAGCGAGGCTTGATACGGTGCTGCGCAGAAGCAGCGCACCCAGGCAGGCGGATCATCCCAAAGCAGCGCAGCAGGAGAGTGCCATACCGGAGCTGGTATGCGGAGGTATCCGTATCGTACCGGCAAAAATGAAGGTCTACTGCGACGAATGCGAGGTCGAATGCAGTGCGACGGAGTACAGGCTCTTGTATTATCTGATGGAAAACAGGGGGCAGGTACTCTTAAAAGAGCAGATACTGGAGCACGTATGGGACAGTACGGGCGGCTTTGTCGATGAGAATACGCTGCAGGTGACGATCCGACGGCTTCGGCGGAAGCTGAAGGACGACGGAGCACAGCCGAAATACATCAGAACAGTCAGAGGCATGGGATATATTTTTGTGAGATGACTGAAACGTATTTTTGTAGTATAATGATACATTATAATATAATTGGAGATGGGATGAGAGGACAGTACACAGATACAAAAGCAGGCGTGCCGCGTGGCTATGATTCTGGCAGACCGCCGCAGGCGGGACCGGATGGATACCGTATCGGAAGAATAGATGGGCCGCGGGGAAAGCGAGGCGGAGGCAGGGCGGATCATGTGCAGCCGTACAGGAAGGCGTATCATCAGCCGGCAGCCTGCGACAGAGAAAGCAGGAAGGGCGGCTATCAGCAGGAACGTCTAACAGAGGAACAGAGGGAAAAGCGCAGAGCCGCACAAAAAAAATATGAGCGGGAGATTGCACAGCGCAGGAAGGCGCTTCGCAAAAACAGGAGAGAGAAAGCAAGATGGCAGCAGCGCAGAGTTTTGTCTCTAACGAATCTCCTGCTCGCTCTGATCGGATTTCTTTTTATCGTCAGTTTTTCGGTCGTTCTTGTTCTGAATCTGCGCACGCTCTATTATTATGACATTCAGGCGCAGGAGCTTGTGCAGAAAACGGGTATGTCGGCAGAGACGATCCGTGAAAACTACGATGTGCTGATCGATTATAATCTGATAACGAAGCGTGTGGAAAGACTGGAATTTCCGGATTTTCCGATGTCCCGTCATGGCGAGATCCATTTTCGGGAGGTGAAGCGCATCTTTATCCTGCTTCAGGCGTTCTGCGCCGTAAGCGGCGTCACAGCGGCGCTCTGGCTTGCCAGAAAACTTTTGTACAGAGATTATGGAAGTCTTAAGTTAATGTCGATATTTACTGTTTTGATCCCGTCGGTACTGGCAGCGCTTGCGATATGGAACTGGGAGGGCGTTTTCACACAGTTCCATGAGCTGTTTTTTGATAATGATTACTGGCTGTTTGATCCTGTTACCGATCCCGTGATCAATATCCTGCCGGATGCGTTTTTTCTGCATTGTCTTGGGGCAGTTATCTTTTTCGTACTGCTTGGCGGGCTGCTCACAGGGGCGGCGTACCGCTTTGCCACAAGAAAATACCGCAGGCGGGATGAGCGCGGGAACCGTATATAAGCAGGAAAACAGCTTTGTCCCGAACGGGATCATAAAAACCGGACATGGTTTGAGAAGAAATATTTTGCAGCAGATAGGAGAGATGAAATGATGGATATTGAAAAATTACCGCAGTATGAGCTTCTGAAGCAGGAAAGTCTTCCTGATATTAAATCAGAAGGGTATCTGATGCGCCATAAGAAAAGCGGCGCAAGAGTCCTTATTTTAGAAAATGATGATAATAATAAAGTGTTTAATATTGCATTTCGCACTCCGCCGTCAGACAGTACGGGCGTGGCGCATATTTTGGAGCACAGCGTGCTCTGCGGAAGTCGTCAGTTTCCGTCGAAGGACCCGTTTGTGGAGCTTGTAAAAGGCTCTCTCAATACATTTTTAAATGCGATGACGTATCCCGATAAGACGATGTATCCGGTAGCGAGCTGCAATGATAAGGATTTCTGCAATCTGATGCACGTATACCTTGACGCTGTTTTTTATCCGAATATTTATGAAAAGGAAGAGATCTTCCGTCAGGAGGGATGGAGCTACCAGCTTGAATCACCGGAGGCGGAGCTTATCTATAACGGCGTTGTTTATAATGAAATGAAAGGAGCCTTTTCTTCACCGGAGGATGTGCTTGAGCGGGAGATCATGAATTCTCTGTTTCCGGACACCTCATACGGCGTGGAGTCGGGCGGCGATCCGGCGTGCATTCCTGATCTGAAATACGAGGATTTCCTTGATTTCCACAGGCGGTATTACCATCCGTCGAACAGCTACATCTATCTGTACGGCGATATGGATATGGAAGAACGGCTTACATGGCTGGATCAAGAATATCTCAGTCATTTTTCTTATAAGCAGGTCGATTCTGCGATACGCAGGCAGGAGCCTTTTGAAGCGCCGAAGGAGATACTGCGCAAATATCCGGTGTCTGAGTCGGACGAGCTTGAGGACAGCACGTATCTGTCTTACAATACAGTTGTGGGAACGAGTCTCGATGTAGAACTCGGCAATGCCTTTGCCGTACTGGAATATGCGCTTTTATCTGCGCCGGGAGCAGTGCTCAAGCAGGCGCTTCTCGATGCAGGTATCGGAAACGATATTATGAGCTCTTATGACAGCGGGATATATCAGCCGGTATTCAGTGTGATCGCCAAGAATGCGAACCGCAGCGATCTTGCGCGTTTTTGCGAGGTGATCCGCACAACGCTTGAAGAGACAGCTAAGAAAGGTCTTGACAAAAAGGTGCTGCTTGCGGGCATCAATGCCATGGAATTCAAGGCGCGCGAGGCAGATTACGGCGTCTATCCGAAAGGACTGATGTACGGCATCGATCTGTTTGACAGCTGGCTCTACGATGAGAATATGCCGTTTGATTATCTGAAATTTGATGTGTTTGCAAAGCTGCGCGCGAAGGTAGAGGAGGGCTATTATGAAGAGCTGATACGCACGTATCTGCTTGGCAATCCGCATACGTCCTACGTGATCGTGGAGCCGGAGCGGGGACTGACGGCGCGTACGGAAGAAGCGGTGGCAGAAAAACTGAAAGCGTACCGCGAATCGCTGACGCAGGAGCAGATCTCTATGCTTGTGGAGAAAACTGCAAGACTGCGCCGTTTTCAGGAGACGCCTTCTACACCGGAGGAGCTTGCAAAGATACCGATGCTCTCCAGAGAGGACATCGGGAAAAAAGCCGCTGACTTTGCAAATACAGAATACGATTGGGACGGCGTGACTGTGCTGCACCACGATATATTTACGAACGGGATCGCTTATGTCAATCTGCTCTTTGACATCAGACGGATCGCTGCGGAGGATATTCCATACCTTGGGATCCTGAAAGCAGTGCTCGGAATGGTAGATACGGAGCATTACACGTACCAGAACTTAAATAGTGAGATCAATATAAATACGGGCGGCATCAGCGCGGGGCTGAATGTGTATCCGGTGCTTCCGGACGGAGAGCAGTTAAAGGCGTTTGCCGGACTGCGCGCCCGCGTCCTGTATGAAAAGATTCCGTTTGCGTTTCAGATGGCGGAGGAGATCCTGCTTCATTCCAGTCTTGCGCAGGACCGCAGACTGTATGAGATCATCGCAAGGCTTAGGTCAAGGCTTTCCATGCAGCTTCCGTCGGCAGGACATTCCACGGCTGCCGGACGCGCAATGTCGTATTTTTCGCAGGCAGCGGCGTTTAATGATGCAGTAAGCGGTATCACATTCTATCAGCTTGTCGATGATCTTGAAAAGAATTTTGAGAGCCGCAAGGAAGGACTTAAGGAGAAGCTTCTGGAAATGATAGCGAAGCTCTTCCATCGTGAGGGATTTTTTGTGAGCGTGACGTGTGATGAGGAGGGACTTGCAAAGGTACGCGCGCCTTTTGAAGCATTTCTTGAGAAACTTCCGCACACAACGGAGCCGGTTCAGGATAACCGCTTAGAGACAAGCAGGAAGAATGAGGGCTTTATGACATCGGGACAGGTGCAGTACGTTGCGCGTACAGGAAACTTCCGCGATGCGGGATTTGCATATACGGGCGTACTTCGGATCATCAAGGTGCTGATGAGCTATGATTATCTCTGGACGAATATTCGTGTCAAAGGCGGCGCTTACGGCTGCATGAGCTCGTTCGGGCGTACCGGAGATTCTTATTTTGTTTCGTACCGCGATCCGAACTTACGGGTAACAAACGAGGTGTACGAGGGCGTACCGGAGTATCTGGAAAAATTTGACGCTGATGAGCGTGAGATGACAAAGTATATCATCGGAACCGTCAGCGAGCTTGATACGCCGCTGACTCCGGCTTCCAAGGGTTACCGTTCTCTGAGCGCATACTTCAGTAAGGTGACGCAGGAGGATCTGCAAAGGGAGCGCGACGAGGTGCTTGGCGCGACGCCGCAGCAGATTCGCGAGGCGGCTCCGCTTGTGCGTGCCATACTTTCAGAACAGGCGATTTGTGTAATAGGAAACGAGGATAAGATAAAACAGGATCAGGATCTGTTTGATTCTATTTTGATGTTGGCAAACTAAGGGGAAAATATGGAAAATATGAAATTTAAGTCGGGCTTTGCCACCTTGATCGGCCGCCCGAACGTTGGTAAATCTACGCTTATGAACCATCTGATCGGACAGAAGATCGCGATCACTTCTAATAAGCCGCAGACGACGCGTAACAAGATACAGACGGTGTACACCTCTTCGCAGGGACAGATCGTATTTCTTGATACGCCGGGCATCCATAAGGCAAAAAATAAGCTTGGCGAGTATATGGTAAATGTTGCGGAGCGCACCTTAAAAGAGGTCGACGTTGTTTTGTGGCTCGTGGAACCGACGGATTATATCGGCAAGGGCGAGCAGCATATTGCGGCGCAGCTCAAAAAAGCGAATATTCCGGTCATTCTGATCATGAATAAGATCGATACTGTGGATAAGAGCAAGATCGAGGGTTTTATGGAGGGCTATCGGGGGCTGCTTGCGTTTGCGGATATGATTCCCGTCTGCGCGCTGCGCGGCGTCAATATGGAACGTGTCATTCAGGCGATTTTTAAATACCTTCCGTACGGACCGAAATATTACGATGATGATACCGTGACAGATCAGCCGCAAAGACAGATCGCTGCGGAGCTGATCCGTGAAAAAGCGCTTCGCTGTCTGGAGGAGGAGATACCGCACGGGATCGCCGTTTCGATCGAAAAGATGACGGAAAGGCGCGACGGGATGATCATGGATATCGAGGCGACGATCATTTGCGAGAGGGAGTCCCACAAAGGGATCATCATCGGCAAGGGCGGCGCGATGCTGCGTAAGATCGGTTCACAGGCACGGTATGAGATCGAAAAAATGCTTGAGATGAAAGTGAATCTACAGCTTTGGGTAAAGGTGAAAAAGGACTGGCGCGACAGCGATTATATGATCAAAAACTTCGGTTACGACAAAAAGGAGCTGTAAAAACTGCGGGTGAGATATGGGCGAACCACTTAAGGTAACGGGGATGGTGCTGCAGTCAGCGCCGTCCGGCGAATATGACAGGCGCATAGTAATGCTGACGAAGGAACGCGGGAAGATCACTGCGTTCGCGCGCGGAGCAAGGAGGGCGAACAGTACGCTGCTCGGCGCTACGGCGCCGTTTTCCTTCGGTACATTTACGGTATATGAAGGAAGAAATGCGTATACGCTGTCGAAGGCGGATATTTCCAATTATTTTATGGAGGTCAGGGAGGATTTTACGGCTGCCTGCTACGGCTGCTATTTTATGGAGGTGGCAGAGTATTATACGCGGGAGAATCTTGATGGTTCCGCCGTGCTGAATCTTCTCTATGCGACGCTGCGCGCTCTTATGAACGAAAAGCTTGACAACGAGCTGATCCGCTGCATTTTTGAGATGAAAGCGATGGTATTAAACGGCGAATACCCGTATGAAACGGCGAATGATACTTCTCTTTTAGAATCCACGCGCTATGCGCTGGCATACGTGATACAGTCTCCGATCAGGAAATTATATACTTTTACTCTGGCTCCTGAGGTGTTCGCAGAATTCAGGAGGGTACAAAATAGCTTCAACAGAAGGAATATCGACCGTGAATTTAAGTCATTTGCCATACTGAAAACGCTTGTTTTAGATGCAATATGATAAAAAAAAGACGTTTCCGAAAGAAACAGTTGAAACACCCGGTATTTCTATGTATAATAAATGAGATTTGTTAGGAGGAAGGACAGTGGTTGCTAAGAAAATTTCGATGATTGCAGCGCTTGCTGCGGGTATGATGCTGCTTGGCGGCTGTGAGATGCTGGAGCAGAAAAAGTGGACGCCGCAGGAGCCGGCTGCCATATCAATTGCAGAGGACGGCTCTGTCACGGAAATCGTACAGGAATCACTGGACGAATCTTATTATGATGCTGCCGAGCTTGAGCAGATGATCACGGACGAGGTGAGCAGGTACAATGCAGAAAACGGTGAAGGAGCGATCACCGTACAGAAAACAG
>CATZPU010000064.1 GCA_958422845.1 uncultured Lachnospiraceae bacterium
TCGGATTCAAGGGCAATATCGTGATCGAAAAGAATATGAAGTAGCGAAAAAAGAGGTTGTCAGAAAACGGACAGGTAAAAATATGTAAACTGCCAAAGGAGGGAAGGCTATGAAAAACAGAAAAAAATATCTTCATCTGTTTACTATACTGATGGGATTGTTGATGCTTTTTTGCACAGGACTGACGGTATCTGCTTCTAAATTGGATGCGGAGGTAATCATCAAGGGCGTACAGTATAGATTGTATTCAGATCCTTATGCGGATACGAAGCATACTGCTTATGCTTCTATTGAAGACATAAGGGGAGATCATCTGCCAACAGAATTATATATTCCTCGGAAGATCAAGTATAAGAATGTGAAATACAAAGTGAAGTCATTTAACTGGAGTAGCGATTCAGATAAATATATGGACTGGAAAATGGTAGCCGATGACGAGGTCTGGAAACGAAATGTGGCTATTCCGGATAAAAAGCATTCCTATCAGGCGTGCCTGAAAAAGATCACGGTTGCCAAGGGAGTAGAAGTGTGGGGGGTGGCGTATGGCTATGAACAGCTTCGGCAGGTGATTCTGGAGGATCCAAACGATCTGAAACAGGCATTATTCTATAATTGTCCGAAATTGAAACGACTGTATATTCCGGCAGGAGTGATGAAAAACGTATATGCGTATGATATTAAAAACTGTCCGTCTTTAAAGATAACGCTAGATAAAAAAAGCAAACATTTGAAGATGATCGGAAATGATATCGTTAAGAACCTGCAGGGGGAGTTGAAGGGTACAGGAAGGTTGTTGAATGTCAGTGCGGGAAAGAAGACGTATAAGGTGCCAAAAGGAACCAGATTTATTAGCCGGACTGCGCTTTGGGGAAATACCAAGATTGAAACAATCCATTTACGCAACTCAACAATAAGCGGAATATGTGGTCTTCCCAATCTGAAGCGTATAAAAGTAAATAAAAAAGGGGATAAGTCGGACAGACTATTCCAGAATTTTTATTGGGACGAGATGGCGTATTGTCCTTCTTTGCGGACTGTTGAGGTTCCGGAAAGTGTCCAGTATATATGGGGGTATAGTTATGGGTTGTATAATGATTGGGATCCCTCATGCTATTCCCCGATCAAAGATGTTTATCTATATTCAACAAAATTGAAGGGCGGCGGAAATCTGGAGGATATTCCGGCAGATACTACCTTCCACGTAAAAAACAAAAAGGTGGCGAAAAAGCTTCGCAAATTCGGATTCAAGGGCAATATCGTGATCGAAAAGAATATGAAGTAGCGAAAAAAGAGACTATCAGAAACACAATTCAGTAAGTGAAGAGAGTCTACAGAGTGAGCATGACAAATTTAAGTCTGCTCACTCTTTTCTCTTTCTTTATAAAAATTGCAGCTAGATTTTGTGAACTGTGCGGTAATTAAATTGCCAGAGTAAAAATCTATTGGGGCGCTGCGGGCGCAGTTCACTTTTGCAACGCTATTGAAATGAAATATCAGGTATGTTAGAATAAAGAGATATCGTAACTATCAAGATATTGGATCGTTACGGGATACTATGAAAAGAAGGAATGCGGAGGAAAAAGTATGGATCTGTTGAAATACCGTATAAAAACGCTGTTTCGCTATCAGGACCTGATCAGGGAGCTTGTGAGCAGGGATCTGAAACTGAAATATAGACGGAGTTTTCTCGGATATGTGTGGAGTATCTTAAACCCGCTGATGATCATGATCGTTCTGGCTGTCGTATTCTCCAGTCTTCTGGGCAAGAATATCGAGAACTATCCGGTCTATCTGTTTACGGGACGTTTGCTGTTTGATTTTATGAAAAACGGTACGACAAACGCGATGCGTTCCGTCACCGGCAACGCCTCGCTTTTGCGGAAGGTGTATGTGCCGAAGTATATTTTTACGCTGTCGAAGGTGACGAGCTGTACGCTTGATCTTGTATTTTCTCTCGGAGCGATGCTGATCGTTATGGTTGTGACGGGCGCGCCGTTTCACTGGCATCTGCTGTTGATGCCGATCGTGATCGCACAGCTCTATATTTTCTGTGTGGGACTCGGATTTTTCCTTGCGCAGCTCAACGTATTTTTCCGAGACGTACAGCATATATATGCGGCTGTGCTGACGGCATGGCAGTATCTGACACCTATCATTTATGATCTTGACCGTCTGGAAAAGATACCGTGGCTTGTGACACTGATTAAGGGCTTCAACCCGATGTATTACTATGTGGCCCAGTTCCGTGACCTTGTGTATTACGGGCGTTTTCCGGGACCGAGAGTTTTCTGGGGCGGTTGGCTGATCGCATTTCTGATGCTGTTTGTCGGCGTATGGTCCTTCCAGAGAGCAAAAGACAAGTTTATCTTATATATTTAATGATATCAGGGTCAAAAGTCATGAAACACGACGTGCTTGCACGGGAGTGGTTCTATGATTTATTAATTTTGGAAATGGAGAAGTAACATGAGCAAATATGCAATCGAAGTGGATAATGTCAAGATCCGGTTTAATCTCTCCAATGAGAAGGTTGATAATCTAAAGGAATATGCGATCAAGCTGGTTCGCCATGAACTGATGTTTCAGGAGTTTTTTGCCCTGAAGGGCGTAAGTCTTAAGATCAAAAAAGGCGAGTCCTGGGGGCTTGTCGGAGCGAACGGCTCCGGGAAGTCGACGCTTTTAAAGACGATCAGCGGTATTCTCAAACCGTATGAGGGAAGCGTAAAAATAAACGGAAGTATTGCTCCTTTGATCGAGCTGGGAGCCGGATTTGACGGCGATCTGACTGCGCGTGAAAATATTTATCTGAATGGTCTTGTGCTGGGACATTCGAGAGAATTTATGGATCAGCATTTTGACGAGATCGTTGATTTTTCTAATCTTGAAAATTTCCTTGATTCTCCGGTAAAGAATTTTTCGTCAGGAATGAAAGCGAGACTCGGCTTTTCGATCGCGACGATCGTCAATCCTGATATTCTGATCGTGGATGAGGTGCTTGAGGTAGGCGATATGCGTTTCCGCAGACGCTGTAATGAGCGTATGCAGCAGATGCTCTCCGGCGGAACGACGCTTCTGTTCGTTTCTCATAATATCGAAGCTGTAAAAAATCTCTGTGACAAGGCAGTCTGGCTCGATCACGGCGAGGTGCGGATGATCGGCGATTCGCAGGAGATCTGCGAAGCATATCAGGAGGAGCAGGAGCGCCTGACAAAAGAAAAGAAGCTCGAAAAAAGAGAGAAGCTTCGCAGGGAAGGGAAACCATACGATTACCTGATCGTTGGCGCAGGTCTTTACGGCGCAGTCTGTGCGAGAGAACTCACACGGCGCGGCAAGCGATGCCTCGTGATCGACAAACGGAATCATATAGGAGGAAACGTTTATACGGAAGACGTAGACGGGATTCAGGTGCATAAGTACGGCGCGCATATTTTCCACACGAGCGATCCGAAGCTGTGGAAGTATGTGAACCGTCTGACGGAGTTTAATAACTATATCAACTCACCGATCGCCGTCTATAAAGATGAGTTTTACAATCTGCCGTTCAATATGAATACATTCAGCAGGCTTTGGAATCTGCGCACTCCGAAAGAAGTGAAGGAGAAGATCGCTTCCCAGATCGCGGATCTGCATATCACAGAACCGAAGAATCTTGAGGAGCAGGCTCTTTCGCTTGTCGGCACGGATGTGTACGAAAAGCTGATAAAAGGGTATACAGAGAAACAGTGGGGGCGCGACTGCAAAGACCTTCCGGCATTTATCATCAAGCGGCTTCCGCTTCGGTTCACGTATGATAATAATTATTTTAATGACCGCTATCAGGGGATTCCGTCAGGCGGTTATACGAAGCTCGTAGAAAAGCTTTTAGAGAATACGGACGTCATGCTGGAGACGGATTTCTTTGAATACCGCAAAGAGCATCCTGATATGTTCAAAAAAGTCATATATTCCGGTATGATCGATGAGTATTTTGATTACTGCTACGGTCATCTGGAGTACCGTACAGTCCGGTTTGAGACGGAGCGGCTTCAGGAAGAAAACTATCAGGGCAATGCAGTTGTAAATTATACGGACCGTGAGGTGCCGTATACGAGAATTATCGAGCATAAGCATTTTGATCCGGATGCGGAAAAAGCGCAGCCGAAGGATTTTACCGTTATTTCCAGAGAGTATTCGACGGAATGGAAGCCGGGAAGCGAGCCGTATTATCCGGTCAATGATGAGAAAAATAATGAGCTGTACGAGAAATACCGCGCGCTTGCCGAGAAGGAAGAGAACGTGATCTTCGGCGGACGGCTCGGCACGTATAAGTATTACGATATGGACAAGGTGATCACGACAGCGATCGACGATGTGAAAAAGGAGCTGAAAATCGGAGTATGAGTGAAGCGGCTGCCCCGTGTTGTGTCAGTATAGATGTATTAGAATATGAAAACGGATCTCTGCGTCTGGACGGCAGTGCAGACAGAGGGCTTCTAAAGTCCGGCAGGCTTGCGCTCTGTCTTAGAGACGGCAGAGTCTGCAATCGTTCCTGTCAGGATCGGGAAAGCGTCGCTGTTTTTGGTGAGGATGACGGAAAAGGCGGCGATTCGCAGTCACAGGAGCATCGTCACGGAGTATTTGAGATTCCGGTTCGGCTGACAGAAAGATATGCGCAGGTGACGGTGGATAAAGAGACGATCGCAGACAGACAATCATTTGCCGCTGAGATACCAGCCGCTGCGCTTGCGGAGGATAATTATCTGGAATTTCGATATTACGGGGCGGACGGCTTTGCGCGCGTTCTGCCGATACTGGCGGCACCGTATCAGGCAAGGCTCCACAGTGAGCTTACGCAGTGCTGGTGGAGCTTTCAGACAGACGATGAGAAAAAGCCGCGCACCTACATGGTGACATGGGGATCGGGAAAGAAGCGCCCATGCGGCAGCAATGTGACGGAAGCTGTAAAAACCGGTAACTGCGCTCCTGAAGCAGGTGTGACGGAAGCTGCAAAAAACGATAACTGTGCTCATGAAGCAGACGTGACGAAGATAGACGGCGTTTGTGGGAAAGAGGGGAGCGGGCTGCCCTGTGCATGGCGTATCCGGCGCGTGGGAAAAGGTGCGCGCATGGCGCAGGAGCTTCGGTTTTTGAAGGAGATACTCTGTGCAAAAAACGGTTCTAAAAAGATGTTTCTGATGCGGTGCAGCTATTGGTTTTCTTATCCGTTTTATGCAAAGAAAAATATCTGGATCACGTTCGATAAGCTGTATAAGGGCGGCGACTGCGGAGAATATTTCTATAAGTATATGTGCAGCCGCGTACGCGAGGGCGTCGTTCCGGTCTATGTGATCAAAAAAGATGCGCCGGATTATGAGCGGCTAAAAAGCGAAGGCTATGCGCCTTCGCCCTACAGGAGCAAAAAGCAGAGACTTTCGTATCTTTTTGCCTCGATGGTATTCGGGACGCATAGCGGAGTCAATTCTTTCTGCGGTTTTAATAACTGGGAGGTGCGCTTCGTGCAGGATCGTCTGCGCGCGGCAAATACGTGTATTCAGCACGGACTTTCAGTACAGGATCTAAGAGCTGACTCGAATCGCGCCGTCAATAATAACAAACGATATTACTGCGCGTCGCATTGCGAGGTGGAAAATCTTATGCAGGCTGCGTATGACTATAAGCCGGAAATGCTTCGGCTGACCGGAATCCCAAGGTACGACGGTCTGGTAAATGATGATAAGAGACAGATTCTGATCACGCCTACATGGAGGTCGTATCTGGCGGTACATTCCGTTATGGGAGAGATGCGCGGCTACAATCCTGAATTTCAAAAGACGCAGTATTTCCGAATTTACCAGTCGCTTCTGGAAAATGAGCGTCTGATCGGGACGGCGAAACAGTGCGGCTATAAGATCATTTATCTTCTGCATCCCGTGCTTAGCGCACAGAAGAAGGATTTCCGGTCAAGCGAAGGAATAGAGATCAGGACTGCGCTTGAAGTAAATTACGAACAGATACTGACGCAGTCAAGTTTGATGGTGACGGATTATTCCGGCGTTCAGTTTGATTTTGCGTATATGAGAAAACCGGTCGTCTACTTCCACCCAAAGGAACTTCCGCCGCATTACGGGGACGGGGGATTTTCTTACGGGGAACAGGGATTCGGTGAGATCTGTATAGATATGGAGAATCTGACGGAGACGCTGTGCGCCTATATGGAAAACGGCTGTATGCTAAAAGAAGAATACCGCAGACGGCAGGACGCTTTTTTTGCTTATAACGACCGTGAAAGCTGCCGCCGGATCTATGAGGACGCACAGCAATATCAGAGAGAACGAAGAAGAGGCGGCAGAGCGTAAAGGAGGGCGATGAGCGTATGTTCCGTATCAAACAGTATATAAAAATGCTTTTGCAAAATACAGTGCTTCCGCTCGTCTATCGGTGCTTTTGTCACGCTCCTGTGCGGGAGGGTTCTGTCATTTTTGCGGACGCTCACCATGAGCAGATGCCGTTTTCGATGCGGCGCGCGTATGAAGCAGTAAGCGAACTGGAAGCGCAGGGGAAATGCAGCACACAATTATTTGTCTGCGATTTCGGAAAGCTCTCCTTTGGCGTTCTCGTAAAGAACCTGCTGCGTTTTATGAAAGCATACGCGACGGCACAGTACGTATTTATCTGCGATTATTATCTTCCGGTCGCATCGTGCAAAAAGCGCAGGGAGACGACCGTTGTGCAGCTGTGGCATTCGTGCGGACTGA
>CATZPU010000065.1 GCA_958422845.1 uncultured Lachnospiraceae bacterium
ACGGGAGTCAGCGTCCCCTTTCAGCTTCCTGGACAGTCACAGGCAGCGGAGCGTTTGTACTTGCCGCCAAGGGCGGTCATGTGAGGATAACGGGAGTGACGCCGGGGCGTATCGTAGATATGGGAATCAAAGACAATATGAATATGGGTGCGTGTATGGCTCCGGCAGCATGCGATACGATCTACCAGAATCTGATGGATTTCAACAGGCAGCCCGGTGATTATGACAGGATCATCACAGGCGATCTCGGAAGTATCGGACAGAGGATCGTGATCGATCTTCTAAAAGAGAAGGGTTTTGACATTTCTGCGCAGCATATGGACTGCGGCATCGAGATATATGACGCAGAAAAGCAGGATACGCATGCAGGAGGAAGCGGCTGCGGGTGCAGCGCCGTTGTACTGGCGGCGATGATCCTGCCCCGCTTGCGAAAAGGCGTGTGGAAGCGCGTGCTCTTCGTACCGACAGGAGCGCTTTTGTCGAAAGTCAGTTTCAATGAGGGGCAGACGATACCGGGGATCGCTCATGCGGTCGTGCTGGAGCACTGTTAGTATGGCGAAGAGTCTGTTTTTGCTGTATTAGCGGACAGTGCGGCAGTCAAGCGAGCTGCGCTGTACCAGAAAGGAGACGGTCAGATGGACTATATACGTGCTTTTTTAGTAGGAGGGCTGATCTGCGCGCTTGTGCAGATCTTATTGGAAAAAACAAAGCTGCTGCCGGGGCGGATCATGGTGATCCTCGTATGTCTGGGGGCGGTGCTCGGCTCAGTAGGGCTTTACGATAAGCTGATCGACTTTGCGGGAGCAGGCGCATCTGTACCTCTGCCGGGATTTGGAAATGCGCTCTGGAAGGGCGTAAAAGAAGCGGTCGATAAGCAGGGCGTGCTCGGACTTTTTCTCGGAGGATTTAAGGCGGGCGCAGTCGGCACAAGCGCGGCGCTCATTTTTTCTTATCTGGCAAGCTGGGTATTTCAGCCAAAGATGAAGGATGAATAGGAGAAAATGTGCGCACGAAAAAAATGTTGGATATTTTAAAAAAATGATGATATTATTGTTGGAGCATAAGTACGAATGAATAAGAGGTCTACACAGGAGAAAGACAATGGGAAAAGAGCAGACAATCGTAGCAAAATTCGGCGGAAGCTCTCTGGCGGACGCCGGACAGTTTCGGAAAGTAAAGGAGATTCTGCGTCAGAATCCGGCGAGAAGATATGTGGTCCCATCTGCTCCGGGAAAGCGGAGCAGGGAGGATGTGAAGGTCACGGACCTTCTGTATGAATGTTATGAAAAGGCGAGCCGTGGGGAGGAGTACCGCACGGTTCTTGAAAAAATACGCGCAAGGTATCAGGAGATTATCGACGAGCTTAAGCTGTCAGTCAGTCTTGAGGAAGAGTTTGAGATCATGGAGCAGGCGTTTTTAAACCGTGCGGGGGAGAAGTATGCCGCTTCACGCGGGGAATATTTAAACGGTATCCTTCTGGCGGATTTTCTCGGATATGAGTTCATTGATTCGGCAGAGGTGATACGTTTTGACCGCAACGGCAATTTTGAAAGTGAGAGAACGAACTTCTTTTTGAGCGACAGGCTCGTCAATATTGAGCGTGCGGTGATTCCGGGATTTTACGGCGCGGACGACGCCGGAAATATACATACGTTTTCAAGGGGAGGCTCTGATGTAACGGGTGCGCTCGTAGCGCGCGCCGTCTGCGCCGATCTGTATGAGAACTGGACGGACGTATCGGGCTTTTTGCTGACGGACCCGTCGATCGTCGATCATCCGAAAAAGATCGACATTATGACGTACTCGGAGCTTCGCGAGCTTTCCTACCGCGGGGCGACTGTGCTGCATGAGGAAGCGGTCTTTCCGGTAAGAAGAGAAGGGATCTCCATACATATCCGCAATACGAACCGACCGGAGGAAAAAGGAACACTGATATGCAGCAGCATCGCGCCGGAGGACGAGGTGCCGATCACAGGCATTGCGGGCAAGCAGAATTTCGTTGCGATCAGTATTGCAAAGAACAGAATGAACGCGCAGGTGGGCTTCTGCAAAAGGCTTCTGGAGGCGTTTGAAGAGAATCATATCGCATTTGAACATATGCCGTCCGGTATCGATACGATCTGCGTCATTCTCGCAAAGGATGTTTATCTGGAAAAGAAAGAGGCGGTCATGGCGTCGCTTGACCGTCTGCTTGCGCCCGATAAGATCAGTGTGGATGAAGATATGGCGCTTGTCACAGTCGTCGGCAAAGGCATGCGCTCTGTCTGCGGTATTGCCGCAAAGTTTTTTACTGCGCTCGGCGATGCGTCGGTGAATATCAAAATGATCGATATGGGATCGAATGAGATCAACTGTACGGTCGGAGTATCGAATCAGGACTTTGAGAAGGCGATACGTGCGCTGTATTATGCGCTCGCGGCATAAAAACACACAATACGATTCTGGTGCAATTCGGAGGTATAAAAATGTTTCTTTTGTTTTTTGCGTTATGGGTGATCTTTAACGGAAAAATCACGCTTGAGATCTGCCTGTTCGGCATCGTGATCTCTGCGGCGATATTCGCATTTATATGTAAGTTTATGGATTATGGAATTGCGAAGGAGATCGCAGTCATAAAAAGGAGCGGGAGGTTTATCCGCTACTGCTGTGTATTAGTAAAAGAGATCGTCAAAGCCAACTTTGCGGTCATGCATATGATTCTTTCAGAGCGCGAGGAGATAGAGCCCGCGCTCGTAAGTTTTCATTCCGGTATGAAAACGTCGACAGGAAAAGCGTTTCTTGCAAATGCGATCACGCTGACTCCCGGAACGATCACGGTCAGTCTGGAGGGCGATGAATACCTGATACACTGTCTTGACGAGAGCCTTGCCGTGGGGATCGACGATTCTGTATTTGAAAAGCTTCTAAGAGAGATGGAGGGAGAGATATGAGCAGAGGAGTGGCAGGACTTTCGCAGGCGTATAACGTACTGTTTACGGCGGCACTGATCTTTCTTGCCGTGATGACGATTCTCTGTCTGATTCGGGCGATCATCGGGCCGAAGATCGCGGACCGTATCGTTGCGGTCAATATGATGGGTACGATGGTCATGGTCATTATTGCAATTCTGGCGCTGATGCTTCGGGAAGGGTATCTGGCGGACATATGTCTGATCTATGCGATGATCAGTTTTCTGGCGGTTATTGTTCTTACAAAGGTATACATGGGTGTGTACCGCCGCAAAAAGATGGAGGAGGAAAAAGAAAATGGCAGTGATTGAGTGGGTTCGCTTCCTTGCGGGAGCTTTTTTGCTTCTTTTCGGGCTTTCGATATTTGCGATCGAGATGGTAGGCGTATTCCGTTTCAAATACGTACTGAACAGGATGCATGCCGCGGCCATGGGAGACACGCTTGGGATCGGATTTTCACTGGCAGGCCTGATCGTAATGAACGGTTTTAATTTTACTTCCCTGAAGCTGTTTCTCGTCATTGTGTTTCTCTGGTTCGCGTCTCCCGTTTCTTCCCATCTGATCGCGCGCCTTGAGGTGACGACAGATGAAGAGCCGCAGAAGCATTACAGCAATATGACGATCAAAGAGGCGCATGCGCACTTTGCATCGCAGGAACGTACGCAGGGCGACAAAACGAGCGCGGATTCTGTATATGAGGCGTCGCAGGGAAACATGTCGGATGGGAATGCATATGTGCCGCATACAAAGGCAGATAAGAAGGAGGAAATGTAATATGCAGGTGTTTACATATATTTTGCTCGGATTTCTGGTGATCTGCGCAGTGTCGGTAAGCTTGTCAAAAAATCTGCTGAACTCAGTTCTTATTTTTATGTCGTACAGTCTGATTATGTCGATCATCTGGATCTTACTGGAATCGCCGGATCTGGCGATCACAGAGGCGGCGGTAGGAGCAGGCATTACGAGCCTGCTGTTTTTTCTGACGCTGAAGAAGATCCATGCGATGATAAAATCAGATAAGCCAAAAGAGGAGGAAGAGAAAAAGGATGAGCAGGAAGATTCCGCAGGAACAGTATGAAAAGACACGTTCCTATAAAATAAAGCAGTGGTTTGACGGCTCGGAGGATCTGTATCTTGGCAATCTTGAGATGGAGCCGCAGAAGCTGTATGAAGAGACGCGCAGACAGCGGCGCAGGAGGGAAAAAGAAAAAGCACGCGCAGTAGAGCGTGTTTATGATACGGAGCGAAATGCAGAGCTGCGCATCTTTCAGAAGATATACCGCGGCTTTTCTATTTTGTTCTGTGTTTTTCTGGTGCTGATGCTTTTGATCGCCGTGTCGCATCTGCCGACGGTCGGAAGTACGGATAAGCCGGCGAATAACGAGGTGGCGCAGCGTTATATAGAGGACGGTCTTCAGGAAACGGGAGCCGTGAATATCGTGACAGGTATGATCCTTGATTACCGCGCGTTCGATACGCTGGGAGAGTCGCACGTACTGTTCGTTGCGACTTGTACGGTACTGATCCTTTTGAGGCGCGATGAAAAGAAGAGAAAAGATGGGGAAGAGGCAGAAGCAGAACAGGATTTTCTGTACGAGCCAAAAGATGATGTGATACTCCAGACAGTTGCGAAGATTCTTGTGCCCCCTATCGTTATTTTTGGTATTTACGTGATACTCGGCGGTCATCTGGGACCGGGCGGAGGCTTTTCCGGCGGCGCTATTATCGGCGCAGGGCTGATTCTGTACCTGAATGCGTTCGGATTTGAAAAGACGGAGCGGTTTTTTAAAGCGTCTACGTACAAAAAGCTCAGCTTTACGGCGCTTGCCTGCTATACATTTTCCAAATGCTACTCGTTTTACACAGGCGCAAATCATATCGAGAGCGTGATTCCGCTCGGAACTCCGGGCGCAATCCTAAGCAGCGGGCTGATTTTGATCCTGAATATCTGTGTCGGCATCGTTGTGGCGGGAACCATGTATACGTTTTACGTTATGTTCAGAAAGGGAGGATATTGAGATGGATTTTTCAAATCTGATGAGCAATTACGAGGAAGCAGTCGCAATGATCCTGTTCGGAATCGGATTTTCCAACCTGCTTTTGCAGAAAAATCTGATCAAGAAGATCATCGGCTTTAATATTATGGATACTGCAATGTATCTGTTTCTTGCGCTGAAAGGCTACATAGCAGGCCGGAAGGCTCCGATCGTAGTAGACGGCATACAGAGCGTGGAGGCGTATATCAACCCGATTCCGAGCGGTCTTGTGCTGACCGGTATCGTTGTTTCTGTCTCCGTAACAGCGCTCATGCTTTCTCTGACGATCCGTCTGTACCGCCGTTACCATACGCTGGACCTTGATAAGATCACGACGCAGCTTAAGAAGGAGGGACTGTGATGGCATTCGTACAAAACCTTCCGTTTTTGTCTATTTTGCTGTCGCTGTTTGCAGGACCTCTTTCTTCTATTATAAGTGGGAAGAAAGCAAAGTGGGTAAATCTCGCGGTAATAGCAACGGTCGGAGTGATGTCGTCTGCAGTGCTCGTATTCGTGCTGGGATCGGGAGAGCCGTACGTTTACATGATGGGACATTTTCCGGCTCCGTGGGGAAACGAGATACGCGTCGGCGTGCTTGAGGCTTCGATGGCAGTGCTTTTTTGCATGATTATGTTTCTCTGTATGATCGGCGGAAGCCGTGAGCGCGAGCTTGAAATAGAAGAGTCCAAGATGAATCTGTATTACGTGATGGTAAATCTGCTCCTGTGCTCCCTGCTTGCCCTGATCTATACGAATGACCTGTTTACGGCGTACGTGTTTGTAGAGATCAATACGATCGCGGCGTGCGGTCTGATCATGATACGGCAGAACGGGCGGACGATCGAAGCGGCGACGCGGTATATGATCATGAGCCTTTTAGGCTCAGGTCTTTTCCTTTTGGGACTGTGCTTTTTGTACGACCTGACGGGACATCTGCTGATGAGCAACATTCAGGCATCGGTAAGAGTGCTCAAGGAGACGGGAGAGTACCACATTCCGCTGCTTGTATCTATCTGTCTGATCTCAGTCGGACTTGCGATCAAGAGCGCGCTGTATCCGTTTCACGCGTGGCTGCCGGATGCTTACGGATATTCGACACTTTCCTCAGCAGCGATCCTTTCTTCGCTCGTATCTAAGGGATATATTTTTTTACTGGTAAAGATTTTTTACCGTGTTGTCGGTTTTGATATGATTACGGACAGCAAGGTGGTAAACGTGCTGTTTGTATTCGGAATTATCGGAATGATCATGGGCTCCGTTGCCGCGATCAAGGAAAACAATATCAGGAGAATGATCGCGTTTTCTTCTGTCGCTCAGATCGGCTATATTTATATGGGGCTTGGGCTGGGTTCCCAGATCGGCTCGATTGCGAGCGTATATCATATCGCGGCTCATGCAGCTACGAAGTCGCTGCTTTTCGTTGCGGCGTCCGGTCTTACAGATGCATCGGGGGGCAGCACCGACTTTTTTGATCTGACGGGAGCAGGTTTTAGGAACAAGCTCGCAGGGATCGCATTCACGGTCGGCTCGCTTTCTATGGTAGGATTTCCGATGTTTTCCGGTTTTACTTCCAAGCTGCTCTTTGCGCAGGCAGGTGTTGAGAGCGGAAATAAAATGCTTATGACGCTTATCGCTCTGGCGCTCAGTACGATCCTGAATGCAGTTTATTTTATGAAGACTGTGATCCGTATCTATACGCCGGAGAAAAAGGCAGTGCTTGAG
>CATZPU010000066.1 GCA_958422845.1 uncultured Lachnospiraceae bacterium
CGTTGATTTTTTCCGCAACATTTTCTTGGGTCATACCGGACTGCACGCGCGCATGTTTCAGTTTCTTACCTATTTCCATATTCCGATTGCTCCTTTCATCGTCATTGTCGTATAGTCTCTTGCAAATGTCTATCCAACATTTTCGACAAAGCCCTTTTTTCCTTGTCAAAATTATTTTACATCGCTTAAATGCTGCTCTTTCGGCTCATTATACTGTACTTTTTCCTATAGAAACATAACAAAGCTGCCGCACCGTATGCATGCTGCGAAACGATAAAATTTCGTTTCATCCGTACGCAGCCTTATTTTTGTGCCACGAAAAGTCTTTTGCGCATCAGCGCAGCAGGTTCTTTCTTATAACATAAAAAACCGCCGCCTTATACGGAAATTGGAACGGCAGGAAAATCTCGCCGCTGCAATTTCCGTATATCGGCCGCAGTCTTTTTTCTTTCTCTGTCAAACTCCCTCAATGCTGCAATAGCAAACCACTGTGTCTTTTACAGAAGCATTCCGATCTGGTAGATCACAAACGATGCGATCCACGCGATCACGCACTGTCCGACCGCCATCGCTGCCGCCCATTTTCCACCGAGCTCACGCTTTACAGAAGCAATCGCAGCGACACACGGCGTATAAAGCAGGCAGAATACGAGAAGCGCCGCCGCGCTAACTGTCGTAAGACTTGCCTGAATCGCCGTCACACTTCCAAACAGTACCGTAAGTGAAGAGAGCACGCTCTCCTTGGCGAGGAAACCGGAGATCAGAGAGGTCACGATCCTCCAGTCGCCAAATCCCATCGGAGCAAACACCGGAGCGATCGCCCCCGCTACACCGGCAAGTATGCTGTCCTTAGAATCTGCCACCATATTAAGACCCATATCGAAATTCTGAAGGAACCAGATCAGGATCGTTGCCACAAAAATAACGGTAAACGCTCTCTGCAAAAAGTCTTTTGCCTTATCCCACAAAAGATGGAACACATTGCCGGCTCCCGGCATACGATAATTCGGAAGCTCCATGACAAACGGAACAGCCTCACCTTTAAATGCCGTTTTCTTAAAGATCAACGCCATCAGAATTCCCATAACGATTCCGAACACGTACAAACCTATCATCACAAGCGCCCTGTGCTTCGGGAAAAATGCCGCGGTAAAAAACGCATAGATCGGCAGCTTTGCCGTACAGCTCATAAACGGAGTCAGTAAAATCGTCATCTTACGGTCACGCTCTGATGGGAGCGTACGGCTCGCCATAACGCCCGGAACCGTACAGCCGAATCCGATCAGCATCGGCACAATACTTCTTCCAGAAAGTCCGAGTTTTCGCAGCAGCTTATCCATGATAAATGCCACACGCGCCATATAACCGCTGTCTTCCAAAATAGACAGGAAGAAAAACAGCGTCACGATGATAGGCAGAAAGCTCAGAACGCCTCCGACTCCGTTAAAAATACCGTCGATCACAAGCGCGTGTATCGCACTGTTTACATTGGCTGCCTGCATCGCACTGTCGACAAGTTCCGTAAGAGCCTCGATACCTGCGGCAAGAAGTTCCTGCAAAAATGCTCCGACAACATTAAAGGTCAGAAAGAATACAAGCCCCATGATACCGATAAAAGCAGGAATACCCGTATATTTCCCCGTCAGAAACTGATCTATTTTCCGGCTTCGCAGACGCTCTCTGCTTTCCTTGGGCTTGATCACAGCGTCCTGACAGACTGCCTCTATGTAATCAAAACGCATCTGTGCAACTGCCGCCGCACGATCCATTCCGGTCTCTTCCTCCGTCTGTCCGGCAATCTCACCAAGAATATTTTTCTCGTTATCAGTCAGAGCAAGCTGCTCCAGTATTCTCTCATCGCCCTCCATGACCTTGCTTGCGGCAAAACGAATCGGTATCCCGGCCTTCTGCGCATGATCCTCGATCAGATGCATGACGGCGTGAATTCCTCTGTGGATTCCCTCTGCTTTCTTACAGAAGTCCGTTTCCAAAGGACATTCCTGATACTTTGCCACATGAATTGCGTGACGCACCAGCTCCTCGATTCCTTCCCCTTTTGCAGCCGAGATCGGAATGACCGGCACTCCAAGCGCCTCCTCCATCTCGTTGACAAGCACAGAGCCGTCGTTTTCCCGCAGCTCATCCATCATATTCAATGCAACGACCATCGGAAATCCCAATTCCAGAAGCTGCATCGTCAGGTAAAGGTTGCGCTCGATATTCGTCGCATCTACAATATTGATGATTCCTTTCGGTCTTTCCCTGATCACAAACTCCCGCGTCACGATCTCTTCACTGCTATACGGTGACATCGAGTATATTCCCGGCAGATCGGTGATCAGCGTATTCCCATACCCCCGAATCACACCGTCCTTCCGGTCTACCGTAACCCCTGGAAAATTTCCCACGTGCTGCTTGGAACCTGTGAGCTGATTAAACAGCGTTGTCTTTCCGCAATTCTGATTTCCCACAAGCGCAAATGTCAGAGTTTCACTGTCCGGCAGAGGATTTTCTTCCTTTCTGTTGTGGAACTTGCCGCCTTCGCCGTATCCCGGATGGTGTATCTGCACCTTTGTCAGCTTCTCCCGTTTTGTCTTTTCTAAACTGCTCTTTTCCGCCTTCGGTCTGTGCGGTTCACTAATCTCTATATTTTCTGCGTCTGCCAGACGTATCGTCAGCTCATATCCGTGAATCCTCAGCTCGATGGGATCGCCCATCGGTGCGTATTTCACAACGGTAACTTCCGTCCCCTGTATCAAACCCATGTCGAGAAAATGCTGACGCAGCGCGCCCTCTCCGCCGACTATGCGTATCGTTGCCGTTTCTCCGATCGGTAACTCACTTAATCTCATCTGTGACTCCTCCTTTGTATTAGTTATACCTAACCCGCAAAAAAAAGTCAAGAAGCTGCTAAACGATATACATTTAAACAGCTTCTTGATCATACTTCGTATTTATACATCTGCATTTCGGTTATAGTAATACCTGTACATCTGACAGACTTTACAGATGATGTACCCGAAGCGCCCGTATCGCATTTAAAACAGCAAGTATCATAACGCCCACATCTGCAAAAATCGCAAACCACATATTCGCAATTCCGACTGCACCCAGACCGAGACACGCAAACTTGATCACCAGCGCAAAGACAATATTCTGATATACGATTCCGAGACACTTTCTGGAAATCCTGATCGCCTTGGATATTTTCAGCGGATCATCATCCATCAGCACAACGTCAGCCGCCTCGATCGCAGCATCAGAACCAAGCGCTCCCATAGCAATACCGATATCCGAACGCGTCAGCACCGGAGCATCATTGATGCCGTCACCAACAAAAGCAAGCTTATCTTTTTTCGCCTTTTGGGAGAGCAGCTCTTCTACCTTAGCCACCTTATCCGCCGGAAGAAGCTCGCTGTACACCTCATCGATGCCAAGCTCCGAAGCTGCCGCGTCTGCCACTCGCTTCGAGTCGCCTGTAAGCATGACGATCTTCTGTACGCCCGCCTTTTTCAGATTGGAGATCGCTTCTTTTGCATGAGGTTTCATAACGTCCGAGATCACAATGTGACCTTCATATTTACCGTCGACTGCCATGTGAATGATCGTTCCGACACTGCCGCACTCACGGTAATCAATACCGAGGCGTTTCATCAGCTTTCCGTTGCCCGCAGCCACCTCATGACCGTCAACCTTTGCCGTAATCCCGTGTCCGCCAATTTCCTGAATATCGCTGACACGGCTTCTGTCAATTTCCTCTCCATAGGCATTTTGCAGGCTCCTGCTGATCGGATGGGAGGACGCGCACTCTGCAAGCGCCGCATATTCAAGCAGCTTTTTCTCATCCATCTCATTATGATGAACGGCTGTCACCTCAAAAACGCCCTGCGTCAGTGTACCTGTCTTATCAAACACAACGTATTTTGCCTGAGACAGCGTCTCCATATAATTGGAACCCTTTATCAGCACGCCTTCCTTGCTCGCTCCTCCGATTCCGGCAAAAAAACTGAGCGGAATGCTGATCACGAGCGCACACGGACAACTGATTACGAGGAAAGTAAGCGCACGATAGATCCAAACGCCCCACTGCGCCGTCTGACCGAGAAAGAGCATCTGCACGATCGGAGGAAGGAATGCCAGTGCAAGCGCGCCATAGCAGACTGCCGGAGTATACACTTTTGCAAACTTGGAAATAAAATTCTCGGATTTTGACTTTCTCGAACTTGAATTCTCCACAAGCTCCAGAATCTTTGAAACCGTAGATTCGCCAAATTCTTTCGTCGTCCGAATCTTCAAAACGCCTGTCATATTGATACAGCCGCTAATGATCTCGTCGCCCGACTTCACGTCTCGCGGCAGACTCTCTCCTGTCAGCGCGCTCGTGTTCAGGCTTGAAGCGCCCTCTGTCACAATACCGTCGATCGGCACCTTTTCTCCCGGCTGAACAATGATAATACTTCCAACTTCTACCTCGTCCGGATCCACCTGCTCCAACACACCGTTTTGTTCCACATTCGCATAATCCGGTCTGATGTCCATCAGCGCGCTTATATTCCTGCGGCTTTTGCCGACCGCATAGCTCTGGAACAACTCTCCGATCTGATAAAAAAGCATAACTGCGATCGCTTCATTATAATCGCCGCTCCCTGAATAGATCGCCAGAGCAAACGCGCCGATAGTTGCAACCGCCATCAGAAAATTTTCATCAAACATCCTGCGGTTGACGATTCCCTTTCCGGCCTTTCTTAAAATATCGTAACCAACAACAAGATACGCTGCCAGATACAGCGCCAACCGCAATATTCCCGACACCGGAATCAAATTCAGCGCAACGACCATCACCGCCGCAATAATGATCCGTATCAGCATTTTTTTCTGCTTTTTCTTCACAGCAATGTTCTCCCTACTCTTAAAACTCGATCTCGCAATCCGGCTCTACCTTCCGGCATGCCTTCAATACCTCTTTCATAACCGTTTTCGGGTCTTTTCCTTCTTCAAAAGTCACGATCATTTTCTGTGTCATAAAATTCACCGTTGCATCTGCAACTCCCGCAGTTTTCTTTGTCGTATCCTCCATCAGATTCGCACAGTTTGCACAGTCTACCTCGATCTTATACGTTTTCTTCATGATAAATCTCCTTTCCTGCATTGCACACAATAAATATAATAGCGTTTTCCATACTTTTCATGCGCGTATTATATTCCGGTACGAATGCTTGCATTAAATGATTAAGCATTTATTTAATTGTTATATCTGTATAATAATCTCTTTTATAGAAAATGTCAATAGTTTTATGTTGGCTGCCAGTATTATTTTCTCAGATATTTTTAAAATCTCACTTTTCCCAATAAAATAGAACTGCCTGAAAAATGAAGAACGGGGCTGGTCCTAAAATGAACCGCCCCTCCCTGTATCAAACCTGTCTGACTGCCCGCAGACATTTTTACACATCAAACTCTATTTTCCGTCCGGTCCGTTCATACCTGTAATAACGGACTCCTGCCGCATCAAGCATCCTCCGCGATGCCACCGTAGACGGCAGATCGTGATACTTGTCATCATCATACACGATCGTTTTGATTCCGCTTTGAATAATCGCCTTCGCACATTCATTGCACGGAAACAGCGACACATACAGCTTTGCTCCCTCCAGACTTCCGCCGCGATAATTCAGGATCGCATTAAGCTCGCTGTGTACCACATACAGATACTTCATGTCAAGCTCCTCTCCCTCACGCGCCCATGGAAATTCATCATCGGAACATCCCATCGGAAAACCATTGTACCCCATCGACAGAATCTTGTTGTCCTCGCTGACGATACACGCACCTACCTGCGAATTAGGATCTTTCGACCGCATTCCGGAAAGCCTCGCTACTCCCATAAAATACTCGTCCCATGAAATATAATCTTTTCTTTTTTCAGTCATTCTACCTTTCTCCCAACTTCTGATATGCTCTGATATATTTTCTGCACTTCTATACTTTAACATACTTTTCAAAGCAAAAACAATACATTGCGTAAGTATATATATCCTTATTTTCGAGTCAGCACACAAAGGAGAACACACTCTGCTCTCCATCCCTTTAAATCCGCTGTGCTGCCTAAATCATCCCCTCACGCTCCAGATATTCCAGAAATGCTTCGCACCCTTCTGCAATATCCGCATACGTCACTCCAAATCTTCCCGTATACCATGGGTCTGCAATGTCTCTCGGGTTCTTTGCATAATCCAACAGCCTGTGCACCTTCCCCTGCGGATCTTTCCCCAGAATCCGCATCATATTCCGCAAATTCCAGTCCTCCATTCCAAGCAGATAATCATATTTCGCATAATCATCTTTCTGAAGCTGTACCGCCCTTTTTCCGCGACAGTTGATTCCGTGCTTTGCAAGCTCTTCGCGCGCCGGCGGATACACCGGATTCCCCTGCCCGTTCCAGATCTCTTCTGAACTGGTCGCAGCAGAAGCAATAAAAAAGCAGTCCGACAAGCCGCGCTTGTCGACCATATCTTTAAAAATAAATTCAGCCATGGGGCTACGGCAGATATTGCCGTGGCAAATGAATAGTATTTTTATCATGTTCTTATATCTCCTCAAATCGTCGTATTTCCTTATATTTAAAGGATTTTTACAACTTTCATTTTTCTTGTAGTTTCTGTATCTTCTTATAAATTCTCATG
>CATZPU010000067.1 GCA_958422845.1 uncultured Lachnospiraceae bacterium
CGGTACATTTCCGGATAATCCTCCTTCGCCTTCCTAAGCGCCTTCTGAACGATCCCGTCCTGCGCATACGCGCCGCTGCCGACTTCGTCTTTGTGATCGGGGATCCCGAAAAACATTACGCTTGATACGCCTGCGTCAAGAAGCTCCTCCAGCTTTCTCCCCATCATATCGACACTGTAGCGGAACTGCCCCGGCATAGTCGGGATCTCTTCTGCGATCCCGCTGCCTTCCTTTACAAAAATCGGATAGATCAGCGTAGATGGATCCATACGCGTCTCCCGTACCATTTTTCTAAGCGTCTCTCCATAGCGAAGCCTTCTCGGTCTGATCGCCATATCCATATCAAATGCCCCTTTCTGCATACTTTGCCGTGTTTTTCCTGTTTTATATTTACCCTTATGTGTTACTGCAAGCCTTTTTTGCTTTCATATACTTCGATCAGCTTCTCTGTCAGGCTGTCGATCGAAGCCTCCTGCGCCGTGTACGTCTGCATCCCATAAGAAGCGGCAGCCTCACACGTCTGCGCTCCGATACAGACCGCCTCTACGGCTGTAAGATCGATTCCCTTTGTCAGAGCCGCAAAAGCATGTACCGTCGATGCGCTCGTAAACAGCACGTAATCTACGCATCCCGATTCCATCTCTTTCTTCACATCGATCCACGCATCAGATTCGTACACCGTATCATATACCGCCACATCATCGACCGTCAATCCGTCTTTTTCTGAAAGCTCCTTTATAAGCTCCCTGCTGCCAAGTGACGCACGCGGGATCAAAATCCGCTCAGTACCGCAGCACTTCTTCGCAAGCGCGCTGCCAAGATGCGCCGCATCGTACACCTCAGGTATCAGATCTGCGTACAATCCATGCAGACGAAGCTCTTTTGCCGTACCGCTTCCGATCACCGCAAATTTTGCCCCTGCCAGATAACGGACGTCCATGTTCCGCTCTTCCATAGCCTCGAAGAAAATACGCACGCCTGCCGGACTCGTAAACACGATCCAGTCATACGATCTTATCTGCATAAGCGCTCTTTCAAGAGCTTCATTTTCTTTCCTTTTTTCTATACGGATCGCCGGAACCTCAAGCACCTGCGCTCCAAGGCTTCTAAGCTTTTCAGCCGTCTTTCCGATGCGTTCCTTCGGACGCAGCAGCATCACCTTCACGCCGCCGAGCTTCTGTTTTTCATACCATGAAAAGGTATCTGCCAGAGCGCAGACTGCGCCGACTACGATGATTGCCGGAGTTCTTGCCCCCTTTTTCTTCACTTCCTCTTCAAGCGCAGCAACCGTTGCGACGATCCGCTCCTGCTTTGCTGTCGTCCCCTGCATCAGAAGCGCTGCCGGCGTATCCGCATCCATTCCTGCCGCAAGCAGCCCGCGGCAGATATCGGGAAGCGACGCAACGCCCATCAAAAAGACGAGCGTCCCTCTGGTACGCACCAAAGCGTCAAAATCAATATCATACAATGCGCCTGCGCGTTTGTGTCCCGTAATAATATGGACCGAAGAGCAGAAATCGCGGTGCGTCACCGGAATCCCCTGATACGCAGGTACAGAGATCGCAGATGTGATCCCCGGAACCACCTCATACGCAATTTGCTCTTTTACGAGAAGCTCGATCTCCTCTCCGCCCCGTCCGAACAGGAACGGATCGCCGCCCTTTAACCGCACGACGCGTTTGCCTTCCTTCGCCTTCCTGACAAGAAGCTCATTGATTTTTTCCTGCGCCATCGTATGATTGCTCGAACGTTTTCCGACGTTGATGCACTCTGCCTCTGCCGGAATCATTTGCAGTATTCCTTCTCCGACCAGCGCATCGTATACGACGGTATCCGCATGTTCGATCGCCCGTTTTCCTTTTAATGTAAGCAGTTCCGGATCAGACGGTCCCGCTCCGACTAACCAGACTTTTCCCGTTTTTTTATCATCCATTGCCATTCTCCCACTGTACTATGTCTTACCCTGCACTTAACGCACAAACCTTTTTGCCAGAGCTTCTCCGACCTGCTCCGGATGCAGGATGCTTCCCGATTCTTTTCCCGTATGAAGGATTCCCGTCGCATCGTCAAAATACACTGCGCTTAGCACGATCTGATCTCCGTCTGTCTGAGCGTACGCGCCGATCGGCGTACTGCAATTTCCCCCAAGCGCACGCACGAAAGCGCGTTCTGTCCTCGCACACAGCTCGGAATCCCTGTCAGAATATCCCGCAAGATACGAATGATCTTCCCCCGCTCTTCCCTGTACCGCCAGAATCGCCTGTCCCGCAGCCGGAATCATCTCCTCTGTCGAAAAATAACGGCTGATCCGGTGCGTAAGACCAAGCCTGCGAAGTCCTGCCGCTGCCAGAATCGTCGCACCGTACTGCCCCTCGTCAAGCTTTCGCAGCCGCGTCTGGACGTTTCCGCGGATCGGTTCAAAATACGCTTGCGGATACAGTTTCTGAAACTGGATCATCCGCCTCCTGCTTGAACAGCCTACCGGCTTTGTAAAGTCGATCTCTGTCTTACCCTCCGGCAAAACGAGAACGTCCCTTACGTCCTCCCTTTTGGAATACGCAATAAGCGGCAGCTCCTCCCCAAGCTCCATCGGCACGTCTTTTAAGCTGTGTACGGATATATCCGAACGTCCGCTAAGGAGCGCCGCGTCAAGCTCCTTGACAAACAATCCCTTACCGCCTATTTTTGCAAGCGACTGATCCAGAATCCTGTCGCCTGTCGTTTTCATAGTAAGAATACTGACTGCAAGAGAAGGAGATCTCTCCCTTATGTATGACTGCACCTGCTCCGACTGAATGACGGCAAGCGCACTGTCCCTGCTTCCGATCACTATCTTATTTTGCATATGACATCCTTTCTGATCTATGACAGATCCCCATACAGCTTTTCAAGAACATCAAGACATTCCCTGAATGTACCGCGCGCCGCCCCGTCGCGAATACCGAACAGCATCTTATTGACTGTTTTGACAGCCGCCGCCTCAATATCGCCCCGCAGCGCAGATCTTTCTTCCTCTGTTACCGGAAGTTTTTGAAGCTTTCTCGTAAGCCGCAGCGTAAAATCTTTTGCGGCGTGCTCTTTAATTTTCTGTATATGCGGGATCAGGTCAGAGCATTCATACCAGCTGTAAAATTCCGCGATCTGTTCTTCAAAGCTCTCCTTGGCCTGCCGGATCGCCTGCTTCTGCGCCTCGCTGTGCGCTTCCGCGCGGAAACAGTCTATGTCATACAGTCTCACTCCCGAAATCTCCTTCACCCGCGGATCAATATCCCTTGGAACAGCCAAATCGATCAGTACGACCGGACGGCTGCATTCCTCTGCGACCTGCTCCTTCGTAAGCGTGTAATTCGGACTGACCGTAGCGCTCACAACGAGATCGCACTGTCCGAACAGCTCCATCCTGCGTCCATAATCAATACGCGCGCAGTCCTTTGGGATCTGGACTACACCGCTGCGGTACTGCCGGACCGTCACCGTCACATCTGCTCCCTGCTCCCGCAGAAGCGTAGCGGAAAGCTTACCCATCACACCGTTTCCGATCACCATGCACTTTTTGCCCGAAAAGTCAAACCCTTCGCTCTTCAGCGTATCGATTGCCGCATGCACGACAGACTGATCTGCCGGAGAGAGTTCTATCCCCGATGTTTTGATCTTTTTCGCCGCAGTCACCGCCTGCCTGAAAAGTGTCTCCAGTACGTGATCCGCCGCATAATGCTCCCTTGAAAATGACAGCGCCTCTCCTACCTGCGTGATGATCTGATCCTCTCCGAGAATCCTTGATTCCAGTCCGCTTGCCAGACAAAACAGATGATCGATCGCCTCCCTCTCCGTTCTCACGCAGAAATACGGACGGTATTCCTCTGTGGGAAGCTGTCTGATATTGCAGAGCAGTTCTACCGGATCGCACAAAAATTCATCGTCTGTACTCAGCCATAGCTCCATGCGGTTGCAGGTAGATAAGATCACGCTTCCCCTGATCCCGTCCTGCTGCTTTAATTGCTGATAAGCCTCTGCCATCGCCTTTTTCGTAAAAGAAAACATCATTCGGATATCGATCTTCGCCATGCTGTGATCGATCCCGATCATCTGTATACCCATACGCCACATCCTTCCCCGATCGTATTTCCAAGATCTGCTGTACGAAGAAAATCTGCATCACGGTCTTTTACAAGCTTTAAGACTTTTTCTGATTCTGCCACATGAGAAAGAAACAGCCGTCTGATTCCCTCATACTCTCCAAGCCCTTTTAAGATACACTGCGTCTCATAACCTGCCGCTTCCATCCTGCTTTTCCATGAGTCCCGATCACTTCCTGCGAGATCATTGAGCGCATGATCTCCCGCAACGATCATAAAAGGCGCAAGCAGCACCCGCTTCGGACACAATTTTTCCACACGTTTAAGAAGCGTCTCAAAATCGGGATACGCTTCCACTGTTCCCAAAAATATATTTTTATATCCTTTATCCTTAAACTGCAGATCGAGCGCAGCATAGACAGAATTTGCAAAATGCTCCGTGCCGTGCCCCATCAGAACAAGTGCTTCTTCATCAGACGGCGCAAGCTCAGAAGCCACACACCCGACCACGCGCTCGTTATCTTCAGGCGTCGTAAGCAGCGGAGCTCCCATCACGATATGCGCAAAACGCCCGCGGTAAGACCGAAGCTGCTCTTCCATCCTGTCATTTTCAATACCGTTTAATACGTGCGTCGGCTGTACGATCACATCTGTGATCCCGTCTCCTAACATCTCTTCCATCGCCCCTGCGACGTCCGAAATCGCTATGCCATCCCGTCTGAGGAGTTTTTTCCGTATCATCGCACTCGTCCAAGCGCGGTATACACGGTACTGCGGATACTCGTTTTTTATACTCTCTTCTATTTTGTCGATCGTCTTTTTCCTTGTCTCCTCATAGCTTGTCCCGAAGCTGACTACGAGGATCGCTTTCTTTGTACGTTCCAAGAAAATCGTTCCTTTCTTTATCAGGGCAAAAGTGTGCTCCTCACACTCCCGTGATCTTGTACTGCACTCACAGAGCAGGCGCAGCACTTATCGTATATTATGAAAAAAGAGTATCCGTCAAGCCCTCGTATGACTTTTGGATACTCTTAGCAATGCCGCTGGCCGGACTCGAACCGGCACGGTGTTACCCGCTTGATTTTGAGTCAAGTGCGTCTGCCAATTCCGCCACAGCGGCATTTCGCGACTGCATTCGCACTTCACACATATTATCACAATTTCCCGCCAGATGCAAGCAGTTTTTTATGCATATCTGCAAGTATTTGCATTTATTTGTTTTTCATTTTTTATTCGTATTTCATACGGTCGATCACATCGCAGAAATCAAACGTCGCAAAGTAATCCCGCGGCGTCTCTGCCCGGCGTATCATCTGTACATTTCCATTTTCTTTCAGCAGGATTTCTGCCGAGCGCAGCTTTCCGTTGTAATTATACCCCATGGAATAGCCGTGGGCTCCCGTATCATGGATCACGAGCAGATCGCCCATATCTATTTTCGGAAGCTTTCTGTCGATCGCAAACTTATCATTGTTCTCGCACAGAGAGCCCGTCACATCATACGTGTGATCGCAGATCTCATTTTCCTTGCCCATGACTGTGATATGGTGGTACGCGCCGTACATCGCCGGACGCATCAGGTCTACCGCGCAGGCGTCGACTCCGACGTATTCCTTGTGCGTATGCTTCTCATTGATCGCTCTTGTCACAAGGCAGCCATACGGGCCGAGCATGTATCTGCCAAGCTCTGTATAAAGCGACACATCGCCCATCCCTGCCGGAACAAGCACTTCCTCATATACCTTTCTGACACCGCGTCCAATCGCATAAATATCATTTTTCTCCTGATCAGGACGGTACGGAATACCGATTCCGCCTGAAAGATTGATAAATTTTATTTTTACTCCGGTCTTATCGCGAAGTCTGACGGCAAGCTCAAAGAGCACCTTTGCAAGCATCGGATAATATTCATTCGTCACCGTATTGCTTGCCAGAAACGCATGGATGCCGAATTTCTCAACACCCTTCTCTTTCATAATACGGAATGCTTCTTCGATCTGCGCGTCTGTCATCCCGTATTTAGAATCGCCCGGATTATCCATGATATCATTACTGATCTTAAATAATCCGCCCGGATTGTAACGGCAGGACATTGTCTTTGGCAGGGAACCGACTGCCTTTTCTACTTTTTCAATGTGCGTAATATCGTCGAGATTGATGATCGCGCCGAGCTGCGCCGCCTTTGCAAATTCGTTATCCGGCGTATCGTTTGAGGAAAACATGATGTCATGCCCCGTGATCCCTATCGCTTCTGAAAGCATCAGCTCTGTAAGCGAAGAGCAGTCTGTGCCGCAGCCGTACTCGTGCAGGATCTTGATAAGAAACGGATTCGGAGTCGCCTTGACAGCAAAATATTCTTTAAATCCCTGATTCCACGAAAAGGCTTCATACAGCTCTTTTACGTTCTGTCTGATCCCCTTCTCATCGTACAGATGAAACGGCGTCGGAAATTCTCCTGCGATCTGTTCGAGCTTCTCTTTTGTTACGAATGGTTTTTTCATACTCTTCTCCTCTTTATGCGCCCGTCCGCCATCTCAC
>CATZPU010000068.1 GCA_958422845.1 uncultured Lachnospiraceae bacterium
TATCGTCTCCATAAGAAAATGGACTGTATCTGTTTTGAAAATAAGGCAATGGGGATCTATTTTATTCAGGATCCGGACGGATACTGGCTTGAGATCGTTCCGGCACGCGAAAAGAGGGCGCAGAAATGAATCGTATTTTAATGATAAGTACAGGCGGTACGCTTGCCTCTTCGCACAGTGACAACGGACTTGCGCCGGAACTGCACGTCAGGGATATTCTTGACCGTATCGCGGGGCTTACCACCGGATTTTCTGTGGAAGAGGAAGAGCTGTTTATGATGGACAGCTCGAATATGCAGCCGGAGGAGTGGGAGCAGCTTGCACAGCGTATCTATGAGCGCAGGCTTGATTTTGACGGGATCGTGGTCATTCACGGGACGGATACACTGGCGTATACGGCAAGCGCGCTTTCTTTTGCACTGCAAAATATAGAGATTCCGGTCGTTCTGACGGGGAGTCAGGTGTCGATCGAGAATCCGATCGCAGATGCGACGGAAAACTGCCGCGCTGCGCTTCATATGGCGGCAAGCGGCTGTTCCGGCGTGTACGTGGCGTTCAACCGCAAGATCATTCTCGGCACACGGGCGAGCAAAGTGCGCACGCGAAGCTTTGACGCATTTGAAAGTATCGATCATCCGTATGTGGCAAAGATCAACAGCAGCGGTCTTGTTGTAAATCCGCTGGCGCTGTACAGACCGCACAGCTGTTCATCTTGTGTTTTGAAAAACAGATTTTGCAGCGATGTATTTCTGTTGAAGCTGTTTCCGGGCATCTCTCCCGCTATATTTAAGCAGCTTGCAAAAATGGGCGTTCGCGGTATCTATATAGAAGCGTTCGGGATCGGCGGTCTGCCGTTTGAACGCCGCAATCTGTCCGCGGCGATCCGCGAGGCAGTTGCGCAGGGAATGGTCGTGGCGGTCGGCAGTCAGTGTCTGTATGAGGGAAGCGATTTTACCGTCTATGAGGTGGGACGTCAGGTGCTCGGCTGCGGTGTGATCGAGACCGGAAATATGACTACGGAGGCGGCGATCACGAAGCTGATGTGGGCGCTTGGACAGTATGAGGACGTGCAGAAGGTATGCGAGGTCATGCGGACGAACCTGCTCGGAGAACTGGAGTGCGAGCAGCCGGTATAAGCAGGAGCGGTCGATGCAGCCGCTGACATCGGGCTGTCTGCGGTGAAAATACAAATAAGGTGGTATAGAAAATGTGGAAGCTTTTGCGGTATATGAAAGGCTATAGAAAGGAGTCAGTATGCGCGCCTTTGTTCAAGCTGCTGGAGGCGCTGTTTGAATTGTTTGTGCCGCTTGTGATGGCAAAGATCATCGATGTCGGGATCGGAAATCACGATAAGGCTTATATTATACAGATGTGTGTTCTGATGGCGGCGCTTGGGCTGATCGGACTCATATGCTCGATCACGGCGCAGTATTTTTCGGCAAAGGCGGCTGTCGGGTTTGCGTCAAAGCTTCGCAGCAGTCTGTTTGCGCATATCCAGAGTCTGTCCTTTTCTGAAATGGATACGATCGGTACGTCTACGCTGATCACGCGTATGACGAGCGACGTCAATCAGGTGCAGTCGGGAGTGAACCTGTTTCTGCGCCTGTTTCTGCGTTCTCCGTTTATCGTGTTCGGCGCGATGATCATGGCGTTTACCGTGGATGCCAAAGCGGCAGTCATCTTTGTGATAGTGATTCCGGTTCTTTGTGTCATTGTATTCGGTATCATGCTGATCAGCATTCCTGTTTATAAAAGGGTACAGGGGCGTCTCGATAAGGTCGTAGGACTTACGAGGGAAAATCTTCAGGGAGTCCGCGTGATACGTGCTTTTTGCCGTGAGCCGCAGGAGATCCGCGCATTTGAGCAGGATAATCAGGCTCTTGTGAAGATACAGCTCCTCTCAGGACGGATCTCTGCGCTGATGAACCCTTTGACGTATGTGGCAGTAAACGCCGGACTGCTTGTGCTTCTGTATTCAGGCGCAGGACGCGTCAATGAGGGAATCCTGATGCAGGGAAGCGTCGTAGCTCTCGTAAACTATATGTCCCAGATCCTCGTGGAGCTTGTCAAGCTTGCAAATCTGATTATCACGGTGACGAAGGCGATCGCCTGCGGCAACCGGATTCAGGCAGTATTTGAGACCCAGACGGGGATGGAGAGCGGTATACGGGAGAAAAATGAAGAAAGAAAAGCGCTGCATTTTGAAGCGGCAGAAAGCAAAACGTTCATGCAGGAGTCGGAAGAAGCGAAGAAAGACGCCGGAGAGGTTCCGATGGTTTCGTTTGAGCACGTGCAGTTTTGCTATCAGGGCGCGGGCGCAGACTCTCTTACCGATATAGATTTTTCCGTAAAACGCGGCGAGACGATCGGCATTATCGGAGGTACCGGTTCGGGAAAGACATCGCTTGTCAGCCTGATCCCGCGCTTTTACGATGTGCGCGAGGGCTGTGTAAAAGTAAAAGGCAGGGATGTGCGGGACTATCCGCTCGATGAGCTGCGCGGCATGGTCGGGATCGTTATGCAGAAGGCAGTGCTGTTTCAGGGGACGATCCGTGAGAATCTGCTGTGGGGAAATGAAAATGCTTCGGAGGAGGAGCTCTTTGCTGCGATCCGTACCGCGCAGGCGGAGGATGTTGTATTTGGTGCAAAGGAAGGACTTGATGCTCCCGTAAAGCAGGGAGGAAGGAACTTCTCAGGCGGACAGAAGCAGAGACTTACGATCGCGCGTGCGCTTGTGCGAGATCCTGAGATACTGATCTTAGATGACAGCGCTTCCGCGCTTGATTTTGCGACGGACGCGCGTCTGAGAAAGGCTGTGGCAGAGCTGCCTGGCGATATGACGGTGTTTATTGTATCGCAGAGAACGTCGTCGCTTTGGCATGCAGACAGGATTCTTGTGCTGGAGGACGGAGAGATCGCGGACATCGGTACGCATGAGGAGCTGCTTGCGCGCTGCGCGGTATATCAGGAAACGTATTACTCTCAGTTTCCGAAGGAGGAGCAGTCATGAAGAATAATGAGCAGAAGGAAATAATCAAAAAGGTGCTGCGCTGTATCCGCCCGCATGCTGTTCTTGTTGTCTTATCATTTGTGACGGCGCTTATCTCAGTAGCGCTCACCCTGTATATTCCGGTACTTACGGGACAGGTGATCGACCACATCATCGGAAAAGGAATGGTTGAGTTCGATATTATTTTCCGCCTTATGAAGCGGATGGCTGCGGCGGTTGCAGTCACGGCAGCCGCGCAGTGGCTTATGAATGCTGCAAACAACAGGATCGTGTATCTCGTATCGGGTAAGGTGCGCGAACAGGCATTTCGCAGGATAGAGGAGCTTCCTTTGCAGTATCTCGACACACATTCTTCAGGAGATGTCGTAAGCAGGGTGATAGCGGATGTGGATCAGTTCTCGGACGGTTTGCTGATGGGCTTTACCCAGCTTTTTACAGGTGTGGTCACGATATTCGGAACGCTTATTTTCATGCTTTCCGTAAATGCGGGAATTACGCTTGTCGTGGTGCTTTTGACGCCCGTATCGCTTTTTGTAGCGCGGTTTATTGCGAAGCGGACGTATCGGATGTTCCGTCATCAGACGCAGGCGCGCGGAGAGCAGACGGCGCTGATCGATGAGATGATCGGCAATCAAAAAGTCGTGCAGGCGTATGGACAGGAAAAAAAGACGCAGGCGAGGTTTGACGAGATCAATGAGCGGTTGCGCAAATATTCCCTGCAGGCGATCTTTTTTTCGTCGATCACGAATCCTGCGACGCGGTTCGTCAACAGCCTTGTGTATACGGGAGTCGGGCTGACCGGAGCGTTTGCGGCAGTGCGCGGCGCAATGACAGTGGGACAGCTTTCTGCATTTCTGGCTTATGCAAATCAGTATACGAAGCCGTTCAATGAAATTTCCGGCGTTGTGACGGAGCTGCAGAATGCGCTTGCGTGTGCGGGGCGTGTCTTTGAACTGATCGAGGAGGAGCCGCAGACGCCGGACAGCCTTTCGGGCGAGACGCTTCCGAAGAAATTGGGGAATCTTTCTCTGGAGCATGTGGACTTTTCCTATACGCCGGAGAAAAAGCTGATAGAGGATTTTAATCTTGAGGTAAAGGCAGGACAGCGGATCGCGATAGTCGGTCCGACGGGATGCGGAAAGACGACGCTTATTAACCTGCTGATGCGCTTTTACGATGTGGACGGCGGCGCCATTATGGTAGAAGGGAAAGATATCCGAAGTCTGAAACGTCATGATCTGCGCGGCTCTTTTGGCATGGTATTGCAGGATACATGGCTGCGCAGCGGAACGATTCGGGAGAATATCTGTATGGGACGGCCGGACGCATCGGAAGACGAGGTGATCGATGCGGCAAAAAGGGCGCATGCGCACAGCTTTATCAAAAGACTGCCGAAAGGATACGATACACAGATAGGAGAAAACGGAGGGAATCTTTCACAGGGACAGAAGCAGCTTCTGTGCATTGCGCGCGTCATGCTCTGCCTGCCGCCGATGCTGATCCTCGATGAGGCGACGTCTTCGATCGACATCCGTACAGAGATAAGGATACAGAAAGCATTTCAGACGATGATGGAGGGACGCACAAGCTTTATCGTAGCGCATCGCCTGTCAACGATCCAGAACGCCGATGTGATTCTTGTCATGAAGGACGGGCAGATTATTGAGACGGGAGATCATCAGAGCCTGCTTGCGCAGAACGGATTTTATGCAAGGCTGTATGAATCGCAGTTTGCCGGAGCGCAGACAGAGGGCTGATGAAGTGTGGCAGAGTTTTGTTTTAGATCTTGATAGTTGTGTTGATATTAAAATGAAAGGGAGGTGTTGCAAAATACTGATTCCGGTGGATTTTCGGTGTGTTTTCCGCAGAAAACATCTTAGTTTTCGGAGGAAAATCACCCGAAAGGGTACCGCCGGCTGTATTTTGTAACACCCCTTTTTGATTACCTGATTTTGCAGACTCACTTATGAAGTGTATGCAAAAATTGTGAAACAGTTTTGGTATTTTTAATGGAAGTTTTGCAGGAGTTTGTCAGTTTGTATAAATGCTCTGCACCTCTTTTGTGTCGGTGTAGTAGGTAATATTAACGCTGTCTCCGGCAGACAGGTCATTGCCGCCGTTTGAAAACTCCACCCAGCCCGGATCGTACCAGTACCAGTCTGTCGTACCGTCAGGATTCTGTACCTCGAAGGAGGTAGTGTCAACGGTGAGGACAGTACCTGATATGGTGGCTGAATTTGCCTGTGTTTCCGGCGGAACAGGAGTGAGACCGTCTGAAGAGCCGCTTCCGGAAGAGCCGGAACCGGAAGCCGGATTATTGCTGCCGCCGGAAGTGCCATTGCCGGAGACAAGATTACCGTTACCATTGGAAACACCATTGCCGGAGCCGAGATTACTGTTACCATTGGAAGCGCCACTGCCGGAAACCGAACCGCTGTTGCTATTAACGCTGTTTCCGGTCGGATTGCCTGTATTCTGCGTGCTTCCGGTCGGATTTCCTGCGTTTTGTATGCTTCCGATTGGCTTGCCTGTATTCTGTGTGCTTCCGGTCGGATTCCCTGCATTGTGTGTGTTTCCGTCCGCTGTGCCGCCCTTATTTGCAGAGACAGGAGTTTTCGGAATTGCCTCTGCCTTTGTATCGGTATGACCTGCCGGAAGGTTATAAGAGCCGAAAACGGCGGGTGAAATCTTAATGGTATTGACTTTCGCCGTTTCATTGCTGTTTGGCTCGCTTTCGGCTGCTTTTTCTGTTCCGTCCGTCTTATTCGAGGCTGACTTTGGCGGCATATCAGGAAGCTGTATCGCCGAGCAGCCGACGAGCGTGCCGCAGAGCAGGAGTACCGCACTCAGGAAAAGCGCAGGAGTGATCTTTGGCTTTAAGGTGCGTTCTTTTACCATATAGCGGATACGCTCTTTGAACACCATGGTGCTGTCATTGAGGCTCGTCGCGAGATACGGAAGAAGATGTACCCCTGCGGCTGTTTTTAGAAGAAGCTGTGTGTAGAGCCGCTGTTCTGACTGGGAACAGTGCTTCAGCACGTTGCCGTCGCGCAGGTTTTCTACATCTTTTTCTGCCTCGCGCTTCATCAGATAAAGCGTCGGATTGAACCAGTGGACGGTCGTAATACACAGAAGGAGCAGTTTGTACCACAGATCATGGTATCGGTAGTGCGACAGCTCATGGGAAAAGATAAGCTGCAATTCTTCCGCCGAGTAGTGACCGGCGGGAATATACATTTTTGTCTTTGTAAGTCCGGCAAGTACGGGACTCGTGATCTTTGTATTGACCATCAGCTTCGGCGGGCGTTTGATGTGCTGTTTTTTGCACACGAAAGAATACAGAGCGAGAGTCTGGCGGTCGTCTTCGGGCAGACTCCAGCGATCTAACCTGCCAAGTGAAAAATGGTACAGTCCGGTGCGGAAAAGGGCAAGCAGGAGAAAGCCCGCGCTCCAGAGGATCATAAATGCCTGCAGCAGCCCGTACAGGGAAATATGTCTGGAATATACGACAAGCTGTCGTGGTTTTATAGCGGGAGCCGTATCTTCCTCATATCCTTTGCCGGAAGTTAGAGCGGTATCTGCATCGCCATGTGGTAA
>CATZPU010000069.1 GCA_958422845.1 uncultured Lachnospiraceae bacterium
CCACCTCATCGACGTTGTCGATCAGAGCCAGAAGCACCGCGGCAGCCTTGTTAAGCTCTCCATACTGATACAGAGATGTCTGATCCTCCATATCTGGTCCCTCTTTCATATGAAGTATCAGACGATACGGCTCCTCCTCCGCCTCGATCTCCTGCGTGATCTCCGTATCCGGCAGATACACACGAAGAGCCTCTAAAAGAGCGCCGTTTGCCGAAGCGTCTCCCACATACGGATTATGCAGCTCATAAAGTGTCTTTGCCAGTTCTTCCAACGGATATTCCGTCACCGGTTGCTCTATTTCAGTCTCCGTCTGTGCGCCGAGCACCTCACCGCCTGATAGCAGCAACGTACCGACGCCAAGCGATACCGCAAGCACTCCTGCCTGTATCATACGGCTGTGTTTTTTCTGATTTAAAATCTGGCCTATTCTGTTCTTCATATCGTTTTTCCCCCTGTTCTCACCAAATGCCAGCGGTGAAAGCGCAAAACGCGATCTTCTCACCGCCATTTGCAGTAATACCTCACAGTAGTCTTCTTTTTTCTCCGCACCAAACCTTGCGACAACACGTTCATCGCAGTAGCGCTCCAACTCGTTTTGAAATGTCTCATACATCACCCACAACGAAACATTAAACCAGTGCAGACCGAGTATTGCGTACGCAAGCGGTTTCCAAATATAATCACGATGGCGGATATGCTCCTGCTCATGACACAGAATGTATTCCCTCTGCCGCTCATTCAGACCTGACATCAGGTATATCCTCGGACGCCGTATACCTGCTACGCAGGAGGAACGGATCGTATCTACCTCATACACACCGTCCGCAATCTTCATTGCGAACCGCAGCCGCTTATGCAGTCTGTAGGCATCCCATATGCCAAAACCCCAGAAGACCAGAACACCGACAAGCCACAGCATCGCCAGATACGATTTAGGCTGTACGAACCAGAGCTTATCAAGCGCCGCGCGTATGCGTCCGTCCGTCTCCTTTTCGTCTGCCGAAAACATCTGCTCTCCCGCGCTGCGGCTGCGATCCCCGTCTTTTCTTACAGCGTCCCCAAAAAAGCCCGTGTCCAAAGCCTTGTCAGACGCCGTATCTGAAATCATATCTGAATCGGTATCAGATATCGCTCCCAAAGCTCCATTTGTCTCCATAGCATCTGACGATAATCCGATCCTGCTGCTTTCTGTACCGGCATACTGGGGCACAGGTACTGTAAACGGGCATACAAGCCTTACCGCCACGACTGCCCACAGCAGAAAACCGACACGGCGCGAGCACGGCAGATAGCGCAAAAGTATGCACAGAAGCGCAGCAAAAGCGCCTGCGATCGTCCCATAAAAGCTCATCTGTAAAATTGCATCAAACAGATTCTCCAGCATGCCTGCTCCTCTCCCGACTCTCATCGATCATCTGCTGTATCTGCTTCGCTTCCTCCTCGCTCAGATCCCGACACTTCGTAAAGGCTGCGATAAATGCC
Source organism: uncultured Lachnospiraceae bacterium (assembly GCA_958422845.1). Taxonomy (GTDB): domain Bacteria; phylum Bacillota; class Clostridia; order Lachnospirales; family Lachnospiraceae; genus Choladousia. Next base: position 1,483 of record CATZPU010000069.1, read on the forward strand.
GGAAGCGAACCGTCAAACGTATCTTCCACAAACTTCTCACTCTGCTTCCCCTGAAACTCTTCCTCTGTGATCAGCACCGTCACAAGTCCGTTTTCCGTCTGAAAAATATTTCTCTGGCAAAGCCGCTTCAGCATCGTATACGTCGTTGTCCGCTTCCAGTCGAACTCCTTCTGGCACAGCCTGACCAGCTCCCCCGTGGTAATCGGCGCCTCTCTCCAGATCAGCGAAGCAAAACGTGACTCCATCACGCCCAATACGTAATCCTGCATCAAAATCACCCCCCCTGCGTTTTCATAAGATGCATCTCTATTGTCTAATATTATTAGACAGCATTAGTCTAACATTGTTAGACATATTTGTCAATTGTTTAAAAGCAAAGTACGACACAAAAAAGCACGCTATAGACTGACTATAACGCGCAGTTTTGCCATATTTCCTTCTCAATTCATCCTCGTATCTGCTTCACCTCTTCTTCTGGCATTTCCAGAATGGCTGAAATCTGTTCTATAGAAAATCCATTTTTCAAAAGCTGGACAATCGATTTTCTAAGCCCTGCTTCCAGTCCAAGTACTTTTCCATGAGCCTCCCCCTTTTGCATACCTCTCGCTTCACATTCGCGTTCTAATTTCTTCAACGCCTCACACATGTTTACAGTCCCCTCCTCATTTTTCACCGCAGCAAACCCTTCTGCATTCGTAATACTGCCTATTACTGTCGCCAGCTCCGGCTTGATTCCATAATTATACTCTTTGAAAATTCTGTCAAAATTTTCGTTGTATATTTCCCGTGATATATCAAATACGGTACGTACATCTTCATTATGAAAAATGTATGTCTCGCTCTCCCTGACCTGAACAAGATTCATTCGATAATTCGGACAAACCTTTAAAAATTGCTTTGGCAAAGGCACAAGCATATCGTGAAGGCAGTATGGACCATCCCATTCTTTTTCACCGTAATAAATGACAAGCGTGATTTGCGGATGTAAACGATCCATTCTATTCATTCCAGACAAAAATTCATCCGACTCGCTCTTCCTGCTACTTTTTATTGTACGGGCAATTGCCTTATACTCCTTCAAATACCCGCACGCATCATATACCATTGTCCGCAAAGGCATCGCATAATGTATTTTCTGCTGATTCTCAATTCCTAAAATCGCAAATTCTATACCAAAGGCATATTTTTTTACCACATCCCGAATACGCATAAGCGACTCCTCATACCCCGAAAATCGAATGACTCCCGAAACATCTGTATCCATCTCCTGCATATCTTCTGCTTTTAAAATTTCCTGTCCCTCAAAAATCACTGCATTAAACAAATCTGCAAACCGGTCATTCGACCGCCAAAATTCTTTCAGCACTATGTCCTTGCTTATCTTTTTTGCTGTTCTTCCCAAGCTTTCCTCCATTTTGATATTTTTAGAATATCATGTTTTTCTGCCCGCCGCAAGCGCCTGTCTCTTATCCATGAGTCTTTATAATACACTTGTTGCTGTTCACTTCGCTATCCTATGCAGTATATCTTATTTATATACATTATGTGATAATATTATCATATATGAGATCACTTTTCAAGCAAAACTTTTGCAGTATTAGATGCATATTGCAAAACAATGACATCCCCTTTGTCTCCGTGCGCATTTTAGTGCTGCAAGCGCCTAACAGCCGCGTATTGGCTGCTTACACGCGCAAAAACCTCCGGCAAAGATGCAAAAAGCAATTACCCTGCATCCTGCCGAAGGTTTTTATTTATAACCCTGTTTTTTTCCTATAACTTCTCTGTAACTTTTAAGATAGTACCTGCGTCTGCTTATCCTTATTTTGTCAGACGGATCACATTCCATGATGCCTTTGTAAGGTGACTTGTCATAATATCTCCGTCCATCGTGCTTCTGGAAACGTTCTTCGGAGCTACAAGCTCGCCGCCTGCACTGTTGCAAAGCTTCATATCATTGCTCTCGAGTACGATATGCTCTGCCACATGGTATCCGCCAAAACTTCTCAAGTCAACTGTCAGCTCACTGTCCTCATCAATATTTCTGTTTACTGCAAAGATCGTGATCGTATCCTCTTCCTCATTCCATACAACAACACTCTCTACATCAGTAACATTCTCATGCTCTTTGGTATCATGTACCGGTGTATCAATGATCGGCTGCAATACAGTTCCTCTTCCGTATCTTGACGCATGCATATACGGATAGAAGATCGTCTGCTTCCATGCCTTGCCGCCGCCCTGCTCTGTCATGATCGGAGCAATTACGTTGACAAGCTGTGCCAGACATGCCATCTTTACGCGGTCTGCATGCTTTAAAAGTGTGATCAGCATCAGACCTACAAGAAGCGCATCTTCAAAGTTATAAACATCCTCAAGGAGCGGCGGAGCTACCTGCCACGGATGGTTTGTCATAATGTCATCGTCAGCCTCATTAGAATGGAACCATACATTCCACTCATCAAAGCTCAAGTTGATGTTCTTCTTGCTGCGCTTTTTCGCCTTTACGAAATCGCACGTTGCAATGACGGAACGGATAAAATCATCCATATCGTCGGACAGCGCAAGGAAGTCTGCCGTATCATTATTTCTGTTTCCGTAATACTGATGAAGTGAAATATAATCTACATGATCATACGCATGACTAAGCGTCGTCGCCTCCCAGTCCGGGAAGGTCGGCATATCACGGTTGGAGCTTCCGCAGGCAACGATCTCGATACTTGGATCGATCAGCTTCATTGCCTTTGCTGTCTCTTCTGCCAGACGTCCGTACTCTTCCATCGTCTTGTGACCGAGCTGCCACGGTCCGTCCATCTCATTCCCGATGCACCATACCTTGATATTGTGCGGGTCCTTCACTCCATGGCTGATACGCATATCACTGTATTTCGTTCCTCCCGGATGATTGCAGTATTCCAGAAGATTGCATGCATCTGCTATTCCTCTTGTTCCAAGATTTACTGCCATCATAACGTCTGTATCGGCCTTCTTTGCCCATCTTGAAAACTCATTCAGACCAATCTCATTTTTTTCAAGACTTCTCCATGCAAGCTCCAGTCTTGCCGGGCGCTGATCTACCGGACCTACGCTGTCCTCCCACACAAAGCTTGAGACGAAGTTGCCGCCCGGATAACGAACGATCGGCACACTCAGCTCTTTTACCATATCGATAACGTCTGTACGGAATCCCTCTTCGTCAGAAAGCGGATTGCCCGGCTGATAAATACCATCGTATACGGCTCTTCCCAGATGCTCGATAAAAGAACCATAAATTCTCTCGTCTACTTTTGAAACCTTAAATGCCTTGTCAATGATCATTCTTGACTTTTTCATAAAAATTCCTCCAACTACCTGCATATTTTGTTTTGGATCTAATATACTGCCTAACTCACACCAATTTCTATTACTGATACACTATGCGGCGGCAGCACGACTTCCATTCCACACTCATATTTTCCAAGCTCCGTCCGCTTCACTGCAACCCCCTGATGACCAACATCATTATACGATTCTGTACTGTCCCCATTCAGTGTATGGATACATACCGTTCCCTCTGCTTCCAGTTCCAGACAGATGCTTATACTCTTTTCGCTGTCCTTATTCACAGCAGCCACTGCACAACCCGCTTTATCGCTAAAAGAAGTAACAATAGCATCGATCAATTCTACGTCAACACTCTCTCCCGACTTTGCAGTAACTCTTCCCACCGGCACTTCCTCCGCCCAACAGTCGTGTACCACATCGCCAAGCAGATTCACGTACAGATCAAAGACGTAGTACGTAGAACGAAGCACGATCCCCTCAGGATACGTAAAGATACATCCTCTTGTATTAACAATTGGGGCAAAATTTGCCATACCTACGATGTCACAGTTACGATTCATCTCATTTAAGAAACATGCGGTAAACACTGCGTCTGCCATCGTATACTTCGTATTATCATCGTTTTTATCACGAGGATACAGGTATTCTTCCTTCGTCACTCCCTGTCGGATCGTATGTACATTCGGATGGTACCAGCCGCGCAGATTCCACTCATCAAATGCGATTTTTATCTTCTTTTCCAGTTTCATAGCTGTAAGAAGACCGCGCACCTCATCAATGGAATGACCGATGCGGTCTGTATACGCTACCACCTGCTCATACGTCGCATAATCATTCGTCTGGTGAATACCGTCCCAGTATTCATGAATGGATATCCAGTCAAGGAAATCCCCACAGCTCTCCAAAAGACCGATGTTCCAGTGAAGATCGGTAAGCGCCGCTGCGGTCAGCTCTGTCTGCGGATCGACATGCTTGATCATCTTCGCAGATTCTTTTACAAGCCGCGCCCATTCTTCCGCAGACTTGGCGCCGATTTCCCATGAACCGTAATTCTCATTTCCGATACTCCAGTATTTCACCTTATGCGGCTGTTCATATCCGTTTTTGATCCGCCATTTCGCGTACTGGCCTTCATACGGAAGGTTGCAGTATTCTACCCAGTCGCTCATCTCCTCCGGCGTACCGGTACCCGCATTCGTACAAATATAAGGTTCGCACCCGATCTTCCTGCACATATCTATGTACTCGTCCGTACCGAAAGTATTCGGATCTTCCACTCTCCACGCCTTATCAAACAACGGCGTACGCTTTTCTCCCACAGCGTCTTTCCAGTGATAGGACGATACGAAGCAGCCCCCCGGCCAGCGCAGCACCGGTACCTGTATGCGCCGCATCGCTTCCATTACGTCTGTGCGAAGCCCCGCCTCATCAGAGAGAGGATTATCGGGATCGTACACACCGCCGTATATCTGACGATGGAAATGTTCAATAAAATGACCGTAGATCATTTTGTCGCGCGTGCCGGTCACGCGCCCTTTGTCCATATGTAATCTCATAATCTGTCCTCCCTATTGCCTGTTTACATATGAAGCCCTGTGTAATCGCCGTGCTGTTGCATATCATCTTTT
>CATZPU010000070.1 GCA_958422845.1 uncultured Lachnospiraceae bacterium
CGGCGCTTCCGTTGGTTTCTCTGTCGGTGCCTCCGTCAGCGCTTCCGTTGGTTTCTCCGTCGGCGCTTCTGTTGGTTTCTCTGTCGGTTTCTCCGTCGGCGCTTCCGTTGGTTTCTCTGTTGGTGCTTCTGTTGGTTTCTCCGTTGGCGCTTCCGTCACCTTCTCGGTCGGCGCCTGTGTCTCTGCCGCTTTCTCAGTCGGCGCTTCTGTCAGTGCCTGTGGCTCCGCGGCTTTTTCACTTGCCGCTTCTACAGGCATCTGTGTCTCCGCCACCATCGCGGCAGGCTGAGTCTCCTGTGCGGACGCCATACCGGTGCCTGAAAACAAAAGTGACGCCGCCATCGCAGCAGCAGCTATTTTCCGAAACTTCTTATACATATGAATCCTCCCCGTTCATGGAATTATTCTGCCAAAATGAATCATTTCCGATAGCTGTTCCGATGTAATTACCTGAAGCACCTCGAAACAACTGCCATTTCTGACCATATATCAAGTATAGTACATCCTTCTTTTTCGGTAAACAAAAATATTCTTAAGAAATTTCTCATTTTATGGAACTTATTCTTTATTATCAACTTATAAGTTGCCATTTCTAATTGACATTCTTTTTCAAAACCGGTATACTGAGATAAAATACTTGCAGTAATTTGAGCAATTACTGCGCGTACATCCATACTGTTGCTATTTTTTCCAAAAATGAGGTGTTTATCCATGTATTCTCTGTTTTCTTCTGATATTCAAAAATTAAACACGCTGTACAATCGGCCGCAGTTTTCCTTCGTCTTTCTCTACGGTCGATACGGAACCGGAAAGACACAGCTTGTCCGCGAATTTTGCAAAGGCAAGCCTGCGTTTTTTTTCACAGCGCAGGAAATGCTTCCTGCCAGAGCGCTTGAGGCGTTTCACCATGAAGTAATACACAGTCTGCATCCTGCAAAAAAACCTGCTCCGTTTACAAACTGGGAACAGGCATTTTCCTATATTTCTGATATATCCTTTACTCACCGGCTCGTTCTTGTGCTGGACGAGTTTCAATATCTAATGCAGCGCGATCCGAATTTTGCAGAAGCATTTACATACGCCGTACATCACAGCTTCCCCAAGGGAAAAATTTTTTTGATCGTAACAAGCTCCGCCCCTGCCTATGCCAAAAATCTGATGGAATCTCCGGCAGCGCCGCCCTTTGAGGCGATCACAGCAAGAGCGCAGCTTGAACGGATTCCGTTTTATACGTGTCAGCCATACTTTTCCGGCTACACGCCGCCCGAACAGCTCGCACTGTACGGGATCACCGGAGGGCTTCCGGCGAATCTTTTACTGCTTGACCAGAAACGCACGGCAGAGGAAAATATTATCTCTCTGTTTTTTCACCGCGATTCACCGCTCCTCTTCCTGCCGCAGACGTGGCTGCACCGTGAGCTGCGCGAGATTTCCACCTACAATCTGCTTTTGGAGATCATCGCAAACGATTGCGCAAAGCTTGCCGACATTGCTGCGGCAGCAGACATCGGTACGAACAAATGTGCAAAATACTTAAATGTCCTCATCGACCTCGGACTTCTGAAAAAAGAATTTCCGGCAGCAGGCGATGTGCAAAAAAAGGTTCGCTACATCTTTGCAGACCACATGATGCGTTTCTGGTACCGTTTTGTTTTTCCAAACATCAGTTCCATTCTGTTCGGCAACGGGGAACGTACTTACACGGAGTATGTCAGACCGCAGCTAGACAAATATCTGCTCCCCGTGTTTGAATCCGTCTGCGCAGATTATCTGGAACGGCTTGCTGCGGCAAAACAGACGCCTTTTACGTATCATCATACCGGATCGTGGTGGTGCGGCGGCACAAAACGCGAACCTTTTTTCCGCATTCCGCTCGTCGCGGCCGATGAAACGCACACCGTCCTCGGCGCATGCCACTGCGATAAAACGCCTGCGGACATCACGTATCTTGACAATCTCCTACGTCCGCTCGAGCCTTTTGGCGACCGCAGACGATACTGCTGTATCTTTTCCACCTCCGGCTTCACCGAGCCGCTTGCAAAGGCTGCCGCCGATGCCGGAAACGTATGGCTTATAGGGCTTGATGATATGGTGTGACGAAAGCTCTCACATTACACACATTTATAACAAGATGTCTGTCGCGGTACAAACAGATACATACCCCTGCGCAGATAGTTTTCGCTATAGGACAGGACGTTAAAACGCAGGGATGCATTTGCGGCATCTTCCCATTCGCCGCAGTGCGATCCCGCAAAGCGCTTTATGGCTGAAATTAAACCAAACAGATCTGCAAATTGGAAGTTGCACAGGAGAAAATATAAATGGAGATAAAGCAATTAACGGATAATTTGGAACAACAAAAGATTGTGCGATTCATTCTCAAATCCCTTCCCGATTGGTTCGGAATACCGGAGGCAAGGGAAACGTACATAGCGGAAAGTATTGATAAAATCTTCTTCTGCGCTTATGATAAGGATGAACCTGTCGGATTTTTATATTTAAAGGAAACGGGAAATGCTACTGTCGAATTATATGTTATGGGGATATTAAAGGAATTTCATAGAAATGGTATCGGTCGGGAATTGTTTCATCATGCAAAGGAAACGGCTGCTCAAAGAGGATATTCATTTATTCAGGTAAAGACGGTTCAAATGGGAAAATATGAGGAATATGACAGAACCAACAAATTTTATCTTTCTCTTGGCTTTAAAGAATTTGAGGTATTTCCCACATTATGGGATGCGTGGAATCCGTGCCAAATATATGTTATGAGCTTGAAATAACTTAAAACTCAGGGATTCATCCCTCGCTTTTACCGGTCAAGCCCAATTATCGCACAGATACAATGGCGCACTTCTATACGGAACTATCCCATATGTGCGCGTTACGGTTATCTCTTATGGCAAGGAGCTGTTGCGCCACCCCTTGCCTATTTTACTTTCTTACTTTCTTACAACCGCCTGATTAAGCTGAGGGACATATATCGCCTGATTATTCGTACAGCGCATCTATCCGCTGCTCTGCCTGATTATTTTGTTCCGAAAATACGGTCTCCGGCATCGCCAAGTCCCGGAACGATGTATCCGTGATCGTTCAAATGATCGTCAAGCGCGCCGATATAAATATCCACATCCGGATGCGCTTTTTTCATTGCCTCTACGCCCTCCGGTGCTGCAATAATACACATAAAGCGGATATGCTTTACTCCTTTATCCTTGAGCATCTGAATCGCTGCGATCGCAGATCCTCCCGTCGCAAGCATCGGATCTACGACGAAGATCTCCCTCTCTCCCGAATCAGCCGGAAGCTTGCAGAAATATTCTACCGGCTTTAATGTCTCAGGATCACGGTATAATCCGATATGTCCCACCTTTGCGGCAGGGATCATTGCCAGCATACCTTCTACCATACCAAGTCCCGCTCTCAGGATCGGAACAACTGCGAGCTTCTTTCCGCTTAATTCCTTTACTGTCGTTTTGCAGATCGGCGTCTCAATCTCCACATCCTGAAGCTTCAGATCGCGCGTTGCCTCATAGCACATGTGCATTGCGATCTCACTGATCAATGCTCTGAAATCTCTGGAGCCCGTATCGCATCTGCGGATCAGGCCGATCTTGTGCTGGATCAGCGGATGATCCATAACCATTACTTTCTGCATTAGTTCATCAACTCCTCTTCATTTAATTGTACTACCAATTTTGTTATCAGACCATCGAGCTGGGCAAAACACAGACCATAGTCCACTAATGCCCCTCCGTATGGGTCCATAACCTCCCATGTTTCTCCGACGTACTGATTCAGCACGAAAATACGCGATCCGTCTACATCAAAATCACTGATCACTTTCTGCCTGACGCTCTCGTTTACTGCCATGACAAGCGTTCTGTCATCAAAATCCTCCCGCACGAGCGGATCGCTCATATGCTCTTTCATCGTCAGACCGTTGCTGACAAGCACGGCCTCGGCCTTTGGATTGATCGGCTCAGGAAACAGCACAACCACACCTTTTGACAGGATCGTAAGTTCCTCCAACAGATATTTACTGCGCAGAATGGCTTCTGCCATCGGTCCTTCTGCCGTATCCCCATTACTTACAAAAATCAGTCTATCGTACTTCTTCAATGTCTTTGCTCCTTGTCCTCAAAAATACCCTCATTATGCCGGAATGATCTGATGTCCCGCCGCCTTGATCAGACGGTTCATAATAGCCTGCCCCATCTGCGGCGTATCAAATGACTCCGAATATATCACCGTAACGTCCATCTCGTCAAATTCCCGCAAAATTCCGTACAGATGGCGGGCGATCGAAGTTTCATCCCGTCGCGATCCGATCGACTTCACAACTCCGCCGCGGTAATACGATGCCGACTCATCCGTTCCGATCACGCCAACGCGCTCGCCGCTTTGCAAATGCTGCGCTGTAAGCTCGTTGATCCTTTCCCGCACGCGATGCATCTCGCCCTCAACGATAAAAAGCTGCGCTTTCGGCGCGTAATGACGGTACTTCATACCGGGCGCCTTCGGCCGGATATCCGCATTATCCGAGATCAGTCCTTTATCCATCTCTACCCTGCCGACCGCCGCCGCGAGCATCTCTTCATTGATATAGCCGGGACGCAGGATCGTCGGAACGTCCTCCGTAAGGTCTACGATCGTAGACTCCAGACCGATATCCGCATCTCCGCCGTCGATGATCATATCTATCACACCGTCCATATCCTGCGCAACGTGCTGCGCCGTCGTCGGGCTCGGTCTGCCTGATGTATTCGCACTCGGAGCCGCTACGTATCCGCCGCCTGCACGGATCAGAGCGCGCGCCACCTCATTTGCAGGCATCCGTACCGCCACCGTATCCAGCCCGCCGGTCGTACCAAGCGGCACCTGTGCTGACTTCTTCAATATCATCGTAAGCGGTCCCGGCCAGAACGCATCCGCCAACAGCTTTGCCTGCGCAGGCACCTCTTCTGCGATCCGGTAAATCGCATCCCAGTCCGCAATGTGTACGATCAGGGGATTGTCAGAAGGACGTCCCTTTGCTCTGTAGATCTTCGCAGATGCCGTCTCGTCAAGCGCATTTGCGCCGAGGCCGTATACCGTCTCCGTCGGAAATGCGACCAGACCTCCTCTTTTTAGAATCTCACCAGCGCGGCGTATCCCTTCTTCTTTCACACCGTCACGCATGACTTCCATAGCCGTCTCCATAAGCCTTCTCCACCTTTCTGACATAGTATACCACTTTACGCCCTATTTTGAAACCATTTTATGATTTTTTCGCGTTTGCCGTGTTCAAAAAGGTACATTTGTGCTAAAATGGCACTATATATTTTGAACGGAGGAAAAGAAGAATGAATGAAGAAAACATGACGACACCAGTAACGCAGGAGCCGGAGACAGTACAGGGGACAGCAGAAATGACAGAGACAGCTCCGGCGCAGGAAACAACAGAAACGGCAGAGACAATGGCTGATTATGAGGAAGCGATCACTGCTTCCATGAAACCGATCCACGAGGGCGATATTCTCACAGGAACGATCATCGGCGTATCCGATGAGGAGCTGACCGTTGATCTCGGTATCTACACAGACGGAGTGATCCGCTTAAGCGATGCAAGCGACGATCCGTCCTTTACCTTCCATGATTTTGAAGTCGGTCAGGAGGTTTCTGCGACTGTGATCCGCCGAGACAACGCGCAGGGACGCATTCAGCTCTCTCTCAAAGCGGCATCAGCCGTACTTGGCTGGGAACGTCTCGTGCAGCTTGAAAAAGAGCAGTCCAATATCACAGTCAAGATCAGCGAGGCAGTAAAAAGTGGCGTAACTGCTTATGTAGAAGGTATCCGCGGATTTATCCCGGCATCGAAGCTCTCCCTTACTTACGTAGAAGACCTTGACGCATGGGTCGGACGCGAGATCGAGGTTCGCGTCATTACTGCTGATCCTGAAGACAAAAAGCTTGTCCTTTCTGCAAGAGAAATCCTGCGCGAAAAAGAAGAGGAAGAGCGCAAAGCGCGTATCTCAAACGTGCAGGTAGGACTTGTAACAGAGGGAACCGTCGAGTCCCTGATGCCTTACGGCGCATTCGTAAATCTCGGCAACGGTCTGTCCGGTCTCGTACACGTATCCCAGATCAGCCAGCAGCGCATCAAGCATCCGAAGGCAGTTCTGGAAGAAGGACAGAAAGTCAAAGTCAAGATCATTGCGGTAAAAGACGGCAAGATCAGCCTGAGCATGAAAGCACTTGAAGATGTAGCCGCAACGGAAATTGAGGAAGAGACATTCGAGCTTCCGGAGAGTGAGGCTGCAACGACGTCACTGGCGTCACTGTTTAAGAATATTAAGCTTTAAAGAGTCACCATACCCTGCGGAATGTATATATAGAGCGAGGGTGCCACTCAATCATCTAATTTGATGATTTTGCGACA
>CATZPU010000071.1 GCA_958422845.1 uncultured Lachnospiraceae bacterium
ATGAGTTTTTAGGAGGTCTCATTGTATGATGCGAAAAAGAAAGGGATATCCCGTATATCCGCTGACGGCTGCTCAGAAGTTTCACTTTTTTTACCAGAATTTCTGCCCGAAAAAGGAGGTGCTCAATATCGGCACGAGCCTTACGATCGGTGTTGATCTGGATTTCGGGCTTCTGAAAAAAAGTATTTACAAGGCGTATGAGCGCTGCGAGTCCATGCGTCTGCGCTTTGCGCATGATAAGGAAGGAACGTACTACCAGTATGTAGTCGACCGCGAGGAACGCGATATTGAGTTCGTCGATTTTTCTCAGGGAACGATCGAGGAGGCAGAAAAGACGATGCGCGCGTGGACGGCAGTTCCGTTTAAGCGTGACGATTCTCCAATGAACCGCATTGTGATGATAAAAATGCCGGACGGCTACAACGGTATCTATTTTCTTGCCGATCACATGACAATGGACGCACAGTCACTGATCTGTTTTATGAAAGATATTATCGAGCTTTATTGCAGTGAACAGTATGAAAACGTACCGTATCCGAAAGAGATGGCGTCCTATATCGAGCAGCTCAAAAAAGATCTGGCGTACGAGGCGGGATGCAGGGCAAAAGAGCGTGATGAAGCATTCTTTGAGGAACTGATCGCTGCGTCTGAGCCGATTTTTAACGGAATTGACGGAAACGGGCTGTTAGAAGAAGAACGCAGGCGCTGCGGCAACCCGAATCAGAGGGCTGTTGTCAACGTCTCAGACTGCGTGGATTCTGAGCTGGATATTTTCCATCTGGAGGAGGAGCCGACAAAACGTCTGATGGATTTCTGTGAGAAGTACCATATCTCACTTGCCTGTCTTTTGATCATGGGACTGCGGACTTATTTCCAGAAAGAAAACGGGAACGAGGACGTCTCGATCAATACGGCTATCGCCAGAAGAGCGACCTTAAAGGAGAAGAAATCGGGCGGTACGAGGATTCATTCTTTTCCACTTCGGACGATCTTTCCTGAGAGTATGACGTTTCTCGAAGGAGTCTGTAAGATACGCGATCAGCAGAACGAGCTGTTCCGCCACGCAAATTATGATCCGGTCGCTTATTTTGCAAAAAGAAGCCAGTTCTATCCGAATAAGCCGGGGCAGACGTACGAGCCGCTGTCTCTGACGTATCAGCCGCTTACATTGAAAGAAAAGGGACTGGAGCAGCTTGGCGACATTCAGTATAAGACGAAATGGTATCCGAACGGAGCGACGACGCAGGCAATGTATCTGACAGTCATGCACCGGCCGGAGGATAATGGACTTGACTTTAATTTTGAGCATCAGGTGAAGGCAGTTTCGAGAGAGAAGCTTGAATACCTGTATTATTATCTGTGCAAGATCATGTTTAAGGGGACGGAAAATCCGAATCTGCCGATCGGAGATATCATCCGTCTTGTATAGAAAAGGGAGGAGAAAATTATGTTTGATAAGTTAGTAGAAGTAATTTGCAATTATGTGGAAGTGGAGCCGGAGCAGGTAACGCAGGATTCCCGTTTTATGGAGGACCTTGGGTTTACTTCCTTCGATTTTATGAGTATGCTCGGAGAACTCGAAGATGAGTTTGATATAGAGATCGACCAGCAGGAGGCAGCGAATATCCGTACAGTCGGTGAGGCGGCTGCATACATGGAACAGTTATCGGAATAATCGGGAAGAGGTGAGAGGGATGGTCAGTACCATTTATGAAATCGTGGAGCAGGCGGCAGAGGAGTTTGGAGACGGAGATGCGATCCGCTATAAGGTAAGCAAAAATGAGATCGAATCAAAAACGTATGCGCAGGTAAAGCAGGACAGCGATCGCTTCTCCTGCATTCTGGAGACGCTTGGAGAGCAGGGCAGCCATGTGGCGATCACAGGTATGACGTCGTATCCGTGGCTCGTCGCTTATCTGGGAACGGTAAATGGAGCAGGCGTGGCAGTACCGCTTGACGTTTCGCTTCCGGCAGAGGAGATGTGCGAACTGATCGACCGCGCTGATGCGAGCGTGCTTGTTTTGGATGAGATTCGTTCGGATGTAGCAGCTATTGTAAAAGAACGCTGTCCGAAGCTTCGGCATCTGATTTTAATGCAGAAAGAATCGTCTGACGAAAAAGCCCTGTCCTTTGGACAGTTGATGAGGGAGACACAAGGACTCTGCGAGACAAGACCGAAGCCGGATGAGCTGTGTACGATCATGTTTACTTCCGGTACGACAGGAAAGAGCAAGGGCGTCATGCTGACACACCGGAATCTGGCAGAAAATGCAACGTGCCTCGATATGAAGATACCGAAGCGCACGGTAGTTCTGTCGGTGCTTCCGATCCATCACGCATACTGTCTGACGATGGATTTTCTGAAAGGTATGTCGCTTGGCAGTATTATCTGTCTGAACGATTCTCTGATGCGTGTGGCGAAGAATATCAAGCTGTTTGTGCCGAATATGATCCTTATGGTGCCTTTGATGATCGAAACAATGGCAAAGAAGCTGGAGGATGCGGCGGGACTTCCGGCCGAGATCGTGAAAAAGGAAGTCTTCGGAGAGCAGTTCCATACGATCTGCAGCGGCGGAGCGTATCTGAATCCTGCGTATATCGACATGTTTGCACAGTACGGCATTACGATCCTGCAAGGATACGGAATGACAGAGTGTGCTCCCGTTATCAGCACGACGGTAAGCTGGAACGTCAGAAAGGACGCTGTCGGACAGCTTATTCCGAACTGCGAGGCAAAGACGGTAGAGGAAGAACTCTGGGTGCGCGGCAGCAGCGTAATGGCGGGATATTATAAGATGCCGGAAGAAACGGCGCAGACGCTTACCGAAGACGGATGGCTTAGGACAGGCGATCTCGGATACGTGGATAAAGACGGATTTGTTTATCTGACCGGAAGAAAAAAGAATCTGATCATCACGAAAAACGGAGAAAATGTTTCGCCGGAGGAGCTTGAAAACAAGATCGGGGAGCACCGTCTCGTGCAGGAGATCCTCGTGCGCGAGAGCGAGGGCGTGATCGAAGCGGAAATTTTTCCGGATTACGAATATGCGAAAAAGAAAGAGATCACGGATATTTCAGCCATTCTGCAAAGCGCGATCGACGAGTATAATCAGAGCGCGCCCGCATATAAGAGAGTGTACCGGATGAAGGTGCGGGAGACGGAATTTGAAAAAACGCCGTCGAAAAAGATTAAAAGATACTAGATGCAGGAGAAAATCTTGACAACTCCCCCGCAGTAGTGGTACGTTTATAGGCGTAAATAAAATCATACATAAAGAATGCGAGGAGCGATAGCATGCAGGAATTGAAACCGATCAAAGAGGGTAAGGTACGCGAGATTTATGACAACGGCGACAGCCTGATCATGGTAGCTACAGACAGGATCAGCTGCTTTGATGTGATCCTGAACAATCAGGTGACGAAAAAGGGTGCTGTGCTTACACAGATGTCAAAGTTCTGGTTTGACATGACACAGGATATTCTGCCGAATCATATGATCTCTGTAGATGTAAACGACATGCCGGAATTTTTCCGTCAGGAGAAATTTGACGGCAACAGTATGATGTGCCGCAAGCTGGAGATGATCCCTGTCGAGTGTATCGTGCGCGGATACATTACAGGAAGCGGCTGGGCAAGCTATAAAGAGACAGGCAAGGTCTGCGGTATCGAGCTGCCGGAGGGACTTAAAGAGTCTGACAAGCTGCCGGAGCCGATCTACACACCGTCTACAAAAGCTGAGATCGGCGATCATGACGAGAATATTTCCTATGAGCAGAGCGTCACGCATTTGGAAAAATATTTTCCGGGCAAGGGAGCGGAGTATGCAGAGAAGATCCGCGATTATACGATCGCACTGTACAAGAAGTGTGCGGAATATGCGCTTGAGCGCGGGATCATCATTGCAGACACAAAATTTGAGTTCGGTCTTGATGAGAACGGCAATATCGTGATTGGAGATGAGATGCTCACACCGGACAGCTCACGCTTCTGGCCGGCACAGGGATATGAGCCGGGACACGGACAGCCGTCCTTTGACAAGCAGTTCGCCCGTGACTGGCTGAAAGCAAATAAGGATCACGACTGGACGCTGCCGCAGGATATCGTGGACAAGACGATCGAGAAGTATCTGCAGGCATACGAGATGCTGACAGGAAAGCCGTTATAAGAGATACTCAGAGCTTTCTAAAAGGCAGTAAAGGAAAAAGGTGAAAGAAATACCGCAGGACATCGGAGAAGCATACCTCTGTTCCTGCGGTATTTTTTGTATTCTTATGCGTACAAGCAAGGTGAGGGCTTCACGCAAAACAGGGGGGTGTGGTATACTGAGAGTATCAGTGCTGTAAGCAGAAAAAGCTGTAGCTGTTTTACTATAGAGACGGCGCAGGAGAAATATGTATGAAGGAGAAATGGGTATGAGTATGAGAGGTGTCTACACGAATGTAGTAGAGATCAGGCAGAAGATTTTTACGGAAGTTGCCCGCATGGCGTATGAGGGCGGCGACTATTCCAGAATCAGTGATCTGCCTTACAAGATTATTCCGGGTGAGGTGGCAACGTATCGGGAGAGCGTTTTTCTGGAGAGAGCGATCGTTGAGGAGAGGCTGCGTCTTGCGATCGGTCTGCCGCTGCGCGACATGACGGAGCACGCTCCGGTATCAAAGGGCATTGAGGAGAGCGCGATCGCGGAAAAATATTACGATCCGCCCCTTGTAAATATCATCAAATTTGCCTGCCATTCCTGTCCGGATAATGAAATGCGCGTCACGGATGCGTGTCAGGGCTGTCTTGCGCATCCGTGCAAAGAGGTGTGTCCGAAGGATGCGATACGGATCGTGAACGGTCGTTCTGTGATCGATAAGGAGAAGTGTATCAACTGCAGCAAATGTGCGAACGCGTGCCCTTACGGCGCGATCATGAAGATGGAACGTCCGTGTGCAAAGGCGTGCGGTGTGGATGCAATCGGCAGCGACAAGCTGGGGCGTGCGGAGATCGATTACGATAAGTGCGTTTCCTGTGGCATGTGTCTCGTGAACTGTCCGTTCGGCGCGATCGCGGACAAGGGACAGATCTTTCAGGTGATCCATGCGATCAAGTCGGGTATTCCTGTTTATGCGGCAGTTGCTCCTGCGTTTGTGGGACAGTTCGGAAAAGAACTGACGCCGGAGAAGCTGCGCGCCGCGATGAAGAGTCTCGGTTTTGCGGATGTTGTGGAGGTGGCGATCGGCGCTGACCTTTGTACGATCGAGGAGGCATGCGACTTCCTTGAGGAAGTACCGGAAAAACAGCCGTTCATGGCGACGTCGTGCTGTCCGGCATGGGCGTCTATGGCGCGCAAAATGTTCCCTGATTTGGCTCCGTATATTTCGATGGCGCTTACGCCGATGGTGCTTACGGGAAGGCTTTTGAAGAAGGAGCACCCCGGCTGCAAGGTAGTGTTTATCGGGCCGTGTGCAGCGAAGAAGCTTGAGGCGAGCCGCACGGAGATACGAAGCGATGTGGACTTTGTCCTGACCTTTGAGGAGGTCATGGGAATGTTCACGGCAAAGGACATTGATTTTTCCGCACTGGAGAAGACAGATGATTTTAAAGAAGCGAGTGCGGACGGACGCGGTTTTGCAGTCAGCGGCGGTGTGGCGCAGGCGGTAGTCAACTGTATCAAAGAGCTTGAGCCGGATCGTGAAGTAAAGGTAGCGAATGCCGAGGGACTTGGCGCATGCCGCGAATTGCTTGCCGATGCGGCAAAAGGAAAGTACGACGGCTACCTTCTGGAAGGAATGGCGTGTCCGGGAGGCTGTGTAGGAGGCGCGGGAACGATGCAGGGACCGACAAAGGCGCGGGGACAGGTGAATATTACAATGAAAAAGTCTGAGAAAAAACATTCGCTTGAGAGTGATTACAGAGAATATCTGGTGATGCTGGAGGAGTAGATGGAAGGACAGTTTATCAGGACAGAAATGCTGTTTGGAAAAGAAAGTATGGACAGGCTTGCGCATGCGCGCGTGGCAGTATTCGGAATAGGAGGGGTCGGCGGATATGTGGTGGAAGCCCTTGCAAGAAGCGGTGTCGGCACGCTTGACCTGATCGATAATGATACGGTCTGTGAATCAAACCTGAACCGTCAGATCATTGCGCTGCACAGCACGCTTGGTATGTATAAGGTAGATGCCGCACGGGAACGTATTCTTGACATCAACCCTCTGGCAAAGGTAAATTGTCATAAGACGTTTTTTCTGCCGGAAAGCGCGGACGATTTTCCGTTTGAAGAATACGATTACGTCGTGGATGCGATCGATACGGTAACGGGAAAAATAGAGCTTATCCTGCGCGCTCAGGCTGCGAATACTCCCGTGATCAGCTGCATGGGCGCCGGAAATAAGCTCG
>CATZPU010000072.1 GCA_958422845.1 uncultured Lachnospiraceae bacterium
AGAAGATGCAGTCTCTTCGCGGAAATTATGTGTCTATGATCTTTCAGGAGCCGATGACCTCTCTGAATCCGGTATTCCGTATCGGAGATCAGGTTGATGAGGTTATCGAGCTTCACAACAGCATGAGCAAGGAGGCAGTGCGCGAGCGTACGGTCGAGATGCTTGAGCTTGTCGGCATTGCAAACAGCAAGGGCGTATGCGAGATGTATCCGCACGAGCTTTCCGGCGGTATGCGTCAGCGTGTCATGATCGCAATGGCGCTGGCATGCAGCCCGAAGATCATCATTGCGGACGAGCCGACGACGGCGCTTGACGTGACGATTCAGGCACAGATCCTCGATCTTTTGCGTCAGCTTAAGGATAAGATCAATTCATCGATCATGCTGATCACACATGACCTTGGCGTGATTGCCGAGATGGCAGATTTTGTAGTAGTTATGTACGCAGGCCGCGTAGTAGAGAAGGGAACGGTGCAGGAGATCTTCGAGAATCCGGCGCATCCGTATACGATCGGTCTGATGGCTTCCAAACCGGTAGTAGGTAAGCAGGTAGATAAGCTCTACTCGATTCCGGGCAAGGTGCCGAACCCGATCAATATGCCGAATTACTGCTATTTCAAGGATCGCTGCGAGATGAACTGCGCACAGTGCGAGGGAGCATATCCGCAGGAGATCAGCTTGAGCGATACGCATAAGGTAAGCTGCTATCGTTACTATGACGGCGGAAAGATTTCTGATGAAGAAAAGAAAGATATTCTGGAGGGGCATATGACTGCTCCGGCGGATAAGAAGGAGGGAAAATAGATGGCTGCAAAGACAAACGGCGTGATGACTGTAGAACATCCGGTGGAATACGATCCGCAGTATATTCTGATGGTCAATGAGCTGAAAAAATATTTTCCCATAAAGGGCGGAATGGTATCGCGTACAAAGGGCTACGTAAAGGCTGTTGACGGCGTTACCTTCAACTTAAAACGCGGTACGACAATGGGACTTGTAGGAGAGTCCGGCTGCGGAAAGACAACGACAGGACGTACGATCCTGCGTCTTTCCGGTGAAAAAACAGGCGGACAGGTACTCTTTAACGGCAAAGAAGTCTATGACTTGAGCCATGAGGAGATGCGCGCTCTGCGTACAAAGATGCAGATCATCTTTCAGGACCCGTTTTCCAGTCTTTCTCCGCGTCTTCCGGTAGGTGAGATCATCGGAGAAGCTGTCCGTGAGCATAAGCTTGTGCCAAAAGCTGAGTTTAACGATTATATCGATCAGGTCATGGATAACTGCGGACTGCAGCCGTTCCATAAGGACAGATATCCGCATGAGTTCTCAGGAGGACAGAGACAGCGTATCTGTATCGCGCGTGCGCTTGCACTGAATCCGGAGTTCGTTGTCTGCGACGAGCCGGTATCCGCGCTTGACGTGTCGATTCAGGCACAGATCATCAACCTTCTGAACGAGCTTCAGGAGAAATATTCGCTGACGTATCTGTTTATCTCACACGACCTTTCCGTCGTAGAGCATATTTCCGATACGGTAGGCGTTATGTACCTCGGTAATCTCGTAGAGTATGGTGAGACGGCGGACATCTTCAAGAATCCGCTTCATCCGTATACAAAGGCTCTGTTTTCGGCGATCCCGATTCCGGACCCGAATGCGAGAATGAACCGTATCGTATTAGAGGGCTCTATCCCGTCTCCGGCAAATCCGCCGTCAGGATGTAAATTCCATACGCGCTGCCCGTACTGCACGGCACGCTGTAAGGAAGAGGCTCCGAAGCAGAAAGAGGTAGAGAAGGGACATTACGTAGTATGTCACCTGTACGATAAATAAAAAACGGAAGTATGATATACAGCTCCTCAGAATTTCGGTTCTGGGGAGTTTTTAAAAACAGAAAGGAAACGACAGTATGAACGACAGTTGGAAAAAATATCAGAAAAATCAGGATGAAGAGGATGACGGGCGTACTGTCGCAGATATGAGCGACGTGCAGCGCAGTACATTTCTGGGCGGATGGCGTCCGATAGGCAGCAGCGCCGTACCGGAAAAGCCGGAGCGGCCGGACGAAAATCAGAGCTCCAAACGCCGTCCGTGGGAGGATGATTCCCTGACGAAAGAAGAACGGCGTATGTATGTGCTTGGAGCGATGAAGGCAGCGCTTCTGATCGGTATGGTCTATCTGATCGGAGGAGGACTGCTGATCGCGCTGCTGCTTGCGCTGTGGCGGTAGAATGATAAATGATAGAGTGATAAATGGAAAAGCCGGAGTTGTACTGAGAAAAACAAAGTACAGCTCCGGTCTTTTCGTTGCTATGCTAACTCATTGTATTTTTGAATGAATTTATCGACGCTTTCTGCGCGTGCAGCAATTTTTAACAATTTTGTCAAAACAGGAAGCGTCTCTTTTAGTAAGCGTTCTTTTAAATCTTCAGGAACAGGGCCGCATTCCTGAAGCAGCTCTAGGATAGAATCAGCCTTTCCTTCAATTCTTCCTTCTTCTTTTCCATCCTGCTTTGCATAATACATGATTTCATCAAATTTCATAAGCTCCTGTCGCACCTCCGGTAAAATCTTCACGCGTTCTACACAGTCGTGTACCATTTGGATTTCTTTGTTTGAAACGTTATGAGCGCCGCTGTCATGGAGATAATTCAGCATAGATTTGATAGCGGCGTTGCCACCCTTTGTGCCTTTCGTGTAGAAATAAAGAAATTGAAGACCGTCCTGATAGGGCATTTTCGGCAGCTCGATACACGCATTTTGAATCGTATATAACATGTAATCATAGCCGAAAGGATCAAAATCTGTAATGTTTATAATGTAAAGATTGGGCAAGTGTGAAAAATTGTTTTCTCCGCTGTTCATATAACGTCCATCTATTTTGGCTTGGTAAAAACGGTTGTGACGCGGATAATCCTTTTGACTGTGCAGATGCGGTTCTAAATCATAAAGATTCAGAATAGGCTGTGTGACATCTGTGCTGTCTGGTTTTGTGGTTCTATCTAATTCTGGTCTGATTTCTTCAATTTCAATATCCATGCGTATTCCACGGTGCTCGGGAGATATAGCGGGAATTACACGCTGTGCGATAACCCGTATATCGCCGATTTCTTTCTGGAGCAATACTGACAGCAGAGTGCGGCAGAAGATGTTGCCGACGTTAGGATCTGTTGCGACTGCGGTCATCAAAAAATCATCCAGTACATTTAAGTCTTCCAGTCTCCGTTTCGTATAGCTCATAAAAGGTCCTCCTTTTGCTAATAAGGGCAGACCGTGATGCCGCGAATACGAACAAAAACTGATAAATGCACGTTCTCTAAGGGGCAATTTCGGACTGCCAACAATGAAATTAAGTAACTGTGAAAATGTTGGCGATGAGCCAGAAATATGCCTTTTGAGAAATGCCGAAGAAAACGGCAGGCGAAATGATTTTCACAAGAAATTACTCCTGTTTACATCATAGTATAGATTCAGTAGGGTGTCAAGAATTCTGAACAAAAAATAGGGTTGTTGAGTAAAAAGAACAAAAAGTAGAAAATTATTAATGGAATTATTGACTCTGTTTTTGTAAATGACGGTATGATAGGATAAAAGAAAAGGATGTCAGTATACGATGATGTTTCAGTGTATAATGACATCCTTTTTATATAAGTCATCTTGTACTCTTTTTTCCACACATCAGATACAACAGCGTCACGATCAGCAATATCGGGAAAAAGATTCCGCTTAATATTCCCATCTTCATATTTCCATCTGCAAGATCAGAAACAAAGCCGACGAGCGACGGACCTCCTCCGCAGCCGACATCTCCGGCGAGAGCCAGAAATGCAAACATAGCTGTGCCGCCTGTGGGGATAGCTCTAGCGGCGAGGCTAAAGGTTCCGGGCCACATGACGCCGACAGACAGTCCGCACAGAGCGCATCCGATCAGTCCCAGCACCGGAGAAGGGGACAGGGACGCAAGCAGGTAGCTTATCAGGCACAGAATGCCGCAGCAGCACATATATTTATATAAGGAAACGTGTTCGCTGATCTTGGCGTAAATGATGCGGGAAAGTCCCATCAGCACGGCAAAGGCACACGGTCCTGCAAGGTCTCCGATCGTTTTGGAAACATGAAGTCCTGATTCGGCAAAGGCGGACGCCCACTGGCTGATTCCCTGTTCACAGGCTCCGGCACAGATCATCAGGACGATCATGAACCAGAACGTTTTGCTGCGGATAAGCGCAGCGACCGGCATGCCTTCCCCTTCTTCATTTAGGGAGGTGATCGGAACCTGTGTAAAGTAAAAGGCATTGAGCATAGGGACGATTGCCCACAGGCATGCAAGGATTCTCCAGTTTTCAATTCCGAATATAGTAAAGAAAAGCGTAGACAGTAAAATGACGGCTGCATGTCCCCAGCAGTAAAAAGAGTGCAGCAGTCCCATTGCTGCCTTTTTTCGTTTGGTAGGGCAGGCTTCTACGATCGGGCTGATCAGAACCTCGATCAATCCGCCGCCGATCGCGTATATGATCGCTGCAAAAAGGATTCCGATGAACGGATCAGGCATAATATCAGGAAGAAAAGCAAGGGATAATAGTCCCAGACAGGAAAAGACCTGAGCTGCGACAACGCTGATACGGTAGCCGATACGATCGACAAAGGCTGCCGCAAGAAAATCAACAATAAGCTGCACACCGAAATTGAAAGTAATTAAAAGTGCGATTTTTTCAAGTGAAATGCCAAATTCCCGCTGAAAGGTCAAAAACAGCAGGGGAACAAAATTATTGACGATCGCCTGAATGATATATCCGGTAAAACAGGCATATAAAGTATGGTTGTAGTTTTCTTTTATACGGGTTTTCATTTGACAGTACCTCTCATTTTTTGTCGCGCAGATAACAGCGGCTCCAATCTTTTGGCAAATAAGCAGCTCAAAAATTTCTTACATTTTGAAATATGCAAATAAACAGATCATGAGTCTCCGTACCTATATGAATTTTATGGAAAAAAGAAGGCGCTGTCAAGTATCTGTAAAATACCTTAAATTTTTCTGAATCAAGGCGATTAAAGTTGACAATTTCTGGCGATTCTTTTAAGATGATGGTATTATAAATTATGGTGCAAACACAGAAAAACTCAGTGTGCAGCAGGTTTCATGCCGTGCAAAAAAGCGCAGGCGCGATGTTAAGCCGCAGGAGCCGGAGCGCCCAAATGAGTCTGTGGAAAGGAGCAAAAGCATGGTCAGAAAAGCACAAGTCGAGATAAAGAAAGAGCTTCGCGGAGGAAAGGGTGAGGTGGAGATCACTCACATCATTTCAAAGGAGGAATTGAATGGTCACGGAAATATGTATGCGATGATGCGTCTGAAGCCGGGATGCAGTATCGGCATGCATCAGCATATCGGAAATACAGAGCCGTATTTTATTCTTGAGGGAAGCGGAACATTTGTGGACAATGACGGTTCAAGAACGGAAGTAGGACCGGGAGACGTATGTGTGATCGAAGTGGGCCAGAGCCATGCGATAGAGAATAATTCTGATAAAGATCTTGTGTTTATGGCACTTATATACAATGAGTAATGCGAGGAGGCGTTATTATGAACTTTGAAGATCTGGGAAGAAAAGTAAAAAAATTCAGCCGCAGTACGATGGAAGAGGTGCAGAAAATGAATGAGGTGCGCCAACTGAACGGCAAGGTGAATGAGGCGCAGAAGCAGATCCGCAATCTTTACAGCGAGATGGGAAAGAAGCTGTACGAGCATTATAAAGAAGAAGCGCTTGTCGGATTTGAAGCAGAGATACATGCGATCAGCGATAAATTTGTACGGATCGAAGAGCTGAAAGAGCAGATACGTCAGGTAAAGGGAGTTGTGCTTTGTCCGTGCTGTCATATGGAAGTCTCTGCTGCCGAGCGTTTTTGCTCGAACTGTGGAAACAAGATGCCGGAAGTGTTTGAGATCGTAGACGATGACGAGCAGGTGGAGGCAGTCGATGTAGAGTCGGAAGATGTGACAGAAACAGTACAGGAAGCGACAGCAGAAACAGTAGAGGAAGTCACAGAGGCAGCAACCGAGACAGTGCAGGAAGCCGTAAGTACAGCGGCGGAAACAGCAGAGGAAGTCACAGAGGCAGCAGCCGAGACAGTGCAGGAAACCACAGCAACTACAGCGGCGGAAGCAGCAGAGGAAGTCACAGAGACATCAGCCGAGACAGCGCAGGAAACCACAGCAACTGCGGCGGCAGCGGAAACAGTAGAGGAAGTTACAGAGGTGGTAGAGGAAGCCACAGAGGCAGCAGCGGAAGCTGCAAGCGATGCGCAGCAGGCTGAAACAGCGAAAGTTGACTGAGATTCCGTGTCAGGACTTGCGAATAAGTCGTGGATATGAGAAATATCAAACAC